>JBDTRQ010000362.1:0-1502 GCA_039931535.1 Ignavibacteriota bacterium | reverse complement strand
GTTGGGCTTACTGTTTTGGTTGGTATTTTAGTTTTTATCTGGATATTAGGATGGGCAAAAAACTTTTCTTTAAAATCAAATGAGCAATTAGTAAAAGTTAGATTTACCAATGTTTCAGGACTTGAAATAGGAGATCAAGTTACTGTTAATGGTTTGCGCAAAGGCTACGTTAAAGAAATGATTGTTGAACCAAACAATGTTGTTGTTGAGCTTTCAATTGATAACGATATAAAACTTAAAGAAGATGCTTCGTTCGCAATTTCTATGCTGGATTTAATGGGCGGAAAAAAAGTTGAAGTCTTTCCCGGTTCGTCATCAACAAATTATAATATAAATAAAATTAGCAGCGGAACTTTTTATGCTGATATTCCTTCAGTTATGTCTTTGTTTGGATCTGTGCAGGATGATTTGATTGCAATTCTAAAAGATGTTAAAGTTTCTCTTCACTCTTTAAATAAATATATAACTGATGAAAAAATGAGTTCGGATGTAAAAACATCTTTATCAAATCTTAGTTTGCTTACTGATAAACTAAATGTAATGCTTTCCGAAAATAGAAACGATATAAAATCTTTAACAAAAAATGCTGTTGAACTAACTGAAACAAGTAATCAGCTTCTCTCAAGCAATAAAGAAAACATAGATCAGCTTTTTATTGATTTGAAAAACGTATTTCAAAAAAGTGATACACTGCTTACCGATTTAAATAATCTTACCAAAGAAACAATGAACCAGCAAAACAATGTTGGTAAACTTTTGTACGATGAAGATGTGATTAAGGATCTTAAGCAAACTCTTAAACAAGTTAATGATCTTACATCCATTCTAATCGAACAGCTTAAAAATGATGGGATAAACGTAGATGCAAACATATTCTAAAATCGTTTTTATTGTTCTTATAACATTTCTTTTTACCACAAATTCATTTTCGGAATCCAAAGACCCTGTTCGCGGAAAAAATGGGATGGTGGTTTCGGCAAGTGAATTAGCATCTAAAGTTGGTGTTGAGATTTTAAAAAAAGGCGGTAATGCAGTTGATGCATCTGTAGCTGTTGGATTTGTGCTCGCAGTTACTCATCCATCCGCAGGAAATATTGGCGGAGGAGGATTTATGGTAATCCATCTAAACAATGGAACTAACACTACAATTGATTACAGAGAAAAAGCTCCAGCTTCTGCAAATGAATTTATATTTCAGGATTCTCTCGGAAATTTTCTGCCGGATAAAAGTCAATCTGGTGTTACTTCATCTGGAGTTCCCGGAAGTGTTGCAGGATTACTCTATGCACTTGAAAAATATGGATCATTATCATTAGCAGAAGTTTTACAACCTGCAATCGATTTAGCGCGCAATGGATTTGAGATACAGTATAGACTTGCAAAATCTTTAGAGTATGAATTAAAAGATTTTAATAAATATGAATCTTCTAAAAAAATTTTTACTAAAGATGGAACTCCTTTTAATGAAGGCGAACTGCTTATCCAAAAAGATTTAGCAAATA
>JBDTRQ010000361.1:0-2903 GCA_039931535.1 Ignavibacteriota bacterium | reverse complement strand
CAAAAGCAAGATAATACCCACGGGCTGCAAGTACATTTTTCTGCTCATTATCTTTTTCATTTTTGTCCGGGTTCCAGTTACCGCCCATTACACGTTCTATTAGTTCTGATGTGACCTTGTAACCTTCGATAGATAATGAATGGTATGCATCTGTTTTATAATTATCATCAACAAGTTTGAAATAAGAGGTTTTATCTGTGGGAATACCCGGCGGTTTTGGAAAATATTTTAGAACCGGTTCACGCATCTGCTGCCACATAAATTTAATTCTGTTTACGTACGGAGAAGTGCTACGGTTTGTAAAAGTATATTGTATCTTGTTTTCAAACGGATCGTTTTCACGTATATCATAGCCGGCTGCTTTCATAGTATTAATAATTTCATCAGCAATGCGGTCTCTTCCGATATTTCTGAATGCACCTGTCAGCCTGCCTGCTATAACGCTATTACCACCATCAAGAAGCGGTGTCAGTATTTCTGAGGAATCTTTTACAGCGGTTAATACTGTCCGGGCATCTATTGGATTTTGTAAAAAGAAATTTGGTGTACACGCCAACAAAGCCGAAGTTGATGAGAAAATACGTATACCATTCTTTTCAATAATATCTGTTTCTGCAGGCATAGTTAATACTGCATCTACAAGTGATGTATCGAATAAAAGTTTGGTAACATTATTACTTGCCTTGGAGGAACGAATCAGCAACTGCTTTGGTATAGTCCAGTTTTCGCAATGCAACATTATTGATTGTTCGGGCGAAATGCACCAGTCCTTATCAAAACGATCATTCAGATATACAGCACAAAATTTCCAGAAAGCTGAATACCAGGATGTACTTTCACTTTTTCTTTCCTGCGGATTGTTTGAAATGTACCATCCTTTCATGACTTCTTTGATGAAACCATTTTTCAGTAGTCGTTCCCTATGGGTTCTTGAGAGTGCATCAGATTTTATTATTGCTATTCCACCCTTATCCTGGAATTGTTTTAACACTTCAAGGGATTGAGCTAATTTTTCGTGTGGTGCTGCCATTATATTTTAGTTTATTGTGTTGTTTAATTTATAGTTTCTTATGCTTCATTATTTATAGTTTATAATGACGTATAATTTTTAGTTTATTATGTTAATCTATTCTATTTTCTTAATAAAAACAAAAGACTTTCCTTGGTTCAAAGAACAGGATGGGGAAGAAACAATTGTTGAAAATTTGTAACTAATTGTAAAATGAGCGGTTATAGTAATAAAAATAATTTTAAAATGATGACATGACAACGGTAATGGTAAAGGTTAATTAGCGCAATAATCTTAGTCTTTGCAGAAATAATACTACCGCGTTTTGCCGAATCAAACTTTTTGTAATTAGCTTTTTGATTTTTGGGATGATTCAAATAACTGAAGAATTATTTTAATTTATCAAAATAGGTTGTTAGCTGTAAATTATTTTTCAATCTTTAGTATAGAAGTTTAAAATCAAATTATAGATAAGGAAAAACTGATATGAGTAAAACTTTTAACAAAACCCTTATTTTCATTATTATTTCAATTTCTTTTATGATACTTAATTGCTCTGATAAAAATAATAAGCAATCAATAGCGGTAGATGAGAATCCACTTTTCACTGCCAGTACCTTACCTTTTCAGGCTCCGCAGTTTGATAAAATTAAAGACAGCGATTACCAGCCTGCAATTGAGGAAGGGATGAAACAACAATTAGTGGAGATTGATAAGATTGTTAACAATCCGGAAGCACCAACATTTGAAAATACATTAGTGGCTATGGAAAAAAGCGGTCAGCTTATCTATAGGGTCATTATGACATTCAATGCAATGACGAGTGCCAATACAGATTCAGTGCTTCAAGTTGTAGAGGAAAATGCAGCCCCAAAACTTGCTGCTCATAAGGATGCAATTTACCTGAATGAAAAACTTTTTGAGAGAGTTAAAACTATTTATGAAAAAAGTGCTCAGGTCAAACTTGATAATGAATCGAAACGATTGGTTGAATATTATTACAAGCAGTTTTTACATTACGGTGCAAACCTTTCTGCAGAAGATAAAACCAAACTGAAAAAATTAAATGAAGAAGAAGCGACGCTTTCAGCTAAATTTAAAAATAAATTATTAACTGGAACTAAAGCATCTGATTTGGTAGTAAGCGACATAGCCGAATTGGATGGGCTTTCCGCAGCAGAACTTGATGCCGCAAAACAATCAGCAGATTCTAAAAATCTTTCCGGCAAATGGATTATTTCATTGCAGAACACTACTCAGCAGCCTGAACTTCAAACTCTTGAAAACAGAACAACCCGTGAAAAACTTTTCAAGAATTCGTGGAATCGTACAGAGAACAATGATGTTAATGATACTCGTTCAATTATAGAACGAATGGCAAAAATCCGTGCTGAAAAAGGAAAATTATTAGGATTTAATAATTATGCCGGCTGGAAGCTTGAAGATCAAATGGCAAAAACTCCTGAAGCTGTTATGAAATTTCTTACAGGACTTATTCCTGTAACAGTTTCTAATGAACAAAAAGAAGCTGCAGATATTCAGGCATTTATTAAAAAATCCGGCAAAGATTTTAAACTTGAACCATGGGACTGGAGTTTTTATGCTGAAAAATTACGAAAAGATCGTTATGATCTCGATGAATCACAAACTAAGCCTTACTTTTTACTCGAAAATGTACTTCAAAAAGGTGTTTTCTTTGCAGCTCAGGAACTATATGGTTTAACTTTCAAAGAAGTACATAACATTCCTGTTTACCAAAATGATGTAAGAGTTTTTGAAGTATATGATAAAGATGGGTCTCAGCTCGCTCTTTTCTACGCTGATTTTTTCAAACGAGATAATAAATCCGGTGGAGCCTGGATGGACAACTTTGTTCAGCAGTCCAAACTGCTTG
>JBDTRQ010000360.1:0-11282 GCA_039931535.1 Ignavibacteriota bacterium | reverse complement strand
GATGTATGATTATCAGCCTGATGTTGTGCACTTTGTAATAAAAGATATTGATGATTATTCCAACGGTGCAACGTATTTTTTCGATAACAAGATTGAAATCTGGACGAGCGCATTAGATTTTGATTTGCGCGGCGCACATAACTGGCTGCGTAATGTTATCTCACACGAGTTTACCCACATGGTTCAAATTCAATCCGCAATGAAATTGAATAGAAGTGTACCTGCAATATTTCTGCAAATCTTAGCTTATGAAGATGAAAGAAGACCTGATATACTTTATGGCTTTCCAAATGTTGTTGTCTCATATCCGCTTGCAACAGTTAATGTACCTGCCTGGTTTGCAGAAGGAACTGCACAGTATATGCGCAAAGAATTTAATTATGATAATTGGGATTCACATCGTGATATGATTTTACGCTCTTACGCACTTGATGATGATATGCTAACCTGGAATCAAATGGGTGTGTTTGGTAAAACAAGTTTAGGTAATGAATCTGTTTATAACTCAGGTTTTGCACTTACAAAATATATCGCACAAAAATATGGTGAAGATAAATTAGGCAAAGTAACTAAAGCGCTCGGCAAGTTTGGCAATTTTACAATTGATGCTGCATTTAAAGATGTTATCGGTAAAGATGGTAACGAGATTTACGATGAATGGAGCAGCTTTCTAAAAAATGATTATAAAAAAAGAAGTGAAAAAGTTTTATCAAACTTAGTTGCCGGTGAACAAATTGCTAAAGTCGGATTTGGAAATTTCTATCCAAGTTTTTCTAAAGATGGTAAAAAAATCTATTACATTTCTAATAAATCATCAGACTACTTTGGTCCTGCCGGAATTTATGAATATGATATCGCATCCCAAAAAGATAAAAATTTGGTACCTGGTGTTCGCTCTACTTTTTCATTTATTCCTGAACGAAATAAAATTGTTTACGCAAAAATTTCTGAGGATAATAAAAACTGGTATAACGTACACGATCTTTTTGTATATGATTTAGACAAAGAAGATGAAACACGATTAACATTTAACTTAAGAGCAAACAATCCATCAGTTTCTAACGATGGGAAAAAGATAACTTTTATATTTCAGAAAGATGGGACAACAAATCTTGGTACTGTAGATATTGATGGAAAGAATTTTAAACGTTTAACTTTTTTTGAAAATGGTGAACAGGTTTACAATCCAAAATTTTCACCAGATGATTCTTATATCATTTTTGATTACTCTTATGCCAACACTCGTGATATTGCCAAAGTAAATTCTGCCGGCGGAAATATTGAATTTATTAGTGCAACCGAGAATGATGAGCGAAATCCCACATTTGATGATAACGGAAACATTATTTATTCATCCGATGAAACAGGAATTTATAATATCTACTCGCTTAATCCGGAAACAAAAAATAAAACACAATTAACAAATGTTCTTGGTGGTGCGTTTATGGCAAACGCTGATTCTAATGGCGATTTAATCTATTCGGGTTATACATCTTCTGGTTATAAAATATTTAAGCTGGATAAATCAGAACAGCAAATAGTTATTGCGGGCAATGATTATGTTAGATTGGCTAATCCTCCTTTGGACATTGATAAACCAATCGGAAACATAAATAATTTTGATATCTCATCTTTAATAAATTATGAAGATAAAAACAATAAAGGTGTTGAGAAGGAAAAATACACAGGTGTTTTTTCTCGGTTAACTTTTTTCCCGTTTATAAGATTTGATAATTATAACACTGGTAATTCGTTTATCGAAAAAATTAAACCAGGCGTTTTTGTAACATCAAGCGATATGCTGGATCGTTACTCAATTTTTGCAGGCGGCTCACTAAATTCAAGAATGGAAAGAGATTTATTTTTTGTATTTGATTACAGGAACAAACTTCCTTTAATCAGTTCGTTAGGGTTAAAACCTGAAATATCATTAGAAGTTTACAGCATCAGTCGTAAAGCAAATGTTGATGTTTCATTTGGCGCTGATACATTGTCTAATGGAAATATAAATTATGATTATATAATTCCAACCGATGTTTCATACAATCTTTTTGAGTTTGATTTTATTGCACGCCATCGCCTTTTCTCCCGCGATCAAAATTTACAGCTTAAATATGCATACAGCAGTTACACGGCAACGCTTAACAGCTTTATTCTGCCGGACGAAAATAGAACTTTGTATCCCACAACAAAGGACAACTACTTTAATGGACAAAACTTAGAAGCTAAATATACATGGCATTCAATTTTGCCAACTAAGGATGATGATATAAATCCAGTTGGAATGGATTTAAATTTAACCTACAATTATGAGTTTAGTGATTTTAATAATGAAGGCGAATACACTATTGAAGATGGTATTTTAAAACCAATATATTCAAAATTTGATTTTCATAGATTGGAATTAAAAGCCGGTTTGTTTATGCCGTTGTTCGATTCTCACACATTTAATACAACGCTAAGACTTGGTTCAATATTGGGACCAACGATGCCGGACTTTTTTGATTTTTATCTTGGCGGATTAATTGGAATGAAAGCTTATCCGTTCTATGCAATCAGCGGTAACGAACTTGCATGGTTAAACTTTACATATAGATTTCCGTTGTTCAGAAATATCGATACAAAAATTGGACATCTTTACATAGATAAAATTTTTCTTTCATTCAGTGGTGATATTGGAAATGCCTGGAATCAAAAAGCAACAAAGTTTAACGATTTTAAAAAAGGTGCTGGAGCAGAAATAAGAATTCAGCTTAACTCATATTATTTATTTCCAACCAGTATATTTTTTAATGCTTCTTATGGATTTGATCAGTTCGAAAGAAAAGTTAATAATGAAGTAGTTAAGTACGGAAAAGAGTGGAACTTCTACGGCGGAGTTCTGTTTGGATTTGAGATACTTAATTTTAATAAATCTTCAAGATTGAGATAAAAGGATTTTAAAATGAAAAATATTCAAGCATTATTTTTGTTTTGTGTTTTCACATCAATAATATTTTCACAAACTGTTGAAGATAAAATTATCTTATCCGGCAATCTTACAACAGATGCAAAAATAATTTTGAACAATTATGTTGAACCGAACACTCCGCAAATTGTATATCCCGCAGAAAATAAAAGATCTCCTGTACTTGCCGGAGTTTTATCTTTACTAATTCCTGGCGCAGGTGAAATTTATTCTGAAGAATATCTTAAAGCAGGAATCTTTGTTGCGATAGAAGCCGCAGTAATCACTACCGGACTTATATACGATAAAAAAGGAAACGATAAAACCACGGAGTTTCAAAATTATGCTGATGATTATAAAAACTCTGATCATAATTGGAGTGCTGTTAGATATGCTGAATGGCTTAATCAGTATAAAAGTGCTAATATTCCAATCAACCCTGATGTAAATCTACCACCCTGGGAAAGAGTTAATTGGAATGATATAAATGCTGTTGAATCTGGTTCTCATAAACTACCTCCTTACGGTGAACAGCAATATTATGAGCTGATTGGTAAGTATCACCAATTTGCTGCAGGCTGGAACGATTTTACAGGAGGAGGGAATAATGATCAAATTTCTCCTAACTTATCGTTCTATTCGCGTATGCGCGGCGATGCAAATAGTTTTTACTCTGTTGCATCAACCGCTGTAATTGGAATTTATGTAAATCACTTTTTAAGTGCATTGGATGGCGTTTGGTCTGCAACACAGTTCAATAAAGATTTAGCAGTTAATGTAAGATTAGAAAATATTCAACTTACAAATCGCGTGGAGTTTTATCCTGTTGTTCATTTGAGTTATAATTTTTAAAAAAGATCGCTCTTCATTATATACTAAATTATTATTCATTGTCCAGTAGGGACAAAATGTTGTTAACCAAACACAACTAATGTTTAATTAAGTCCCAGCGGGACGAAATACTAAGCCTTTTTTGAATATCATTTCCACTTGATAAAGACAATCAAACATCTTTTTAGTAATTAAAACCTTTTTCATTCCATCATCTTATTTCCGTATTTTTCCGATATGAAATTACCCTTAATAGCAATAGTAGGCAGACCAAACGTCGGCAAATCAACTCTCTTTAACAGACTAATCGGTAAACGCGAAGCAATTGTAGATGATAAAAGCGGCGTTACACGTGATAGAAACTACGGTGAAGGCGATTGGTGCGGAAAAAGATTCCGTTTAATTGATACAGGCGGATATGTTCCCGAATCATCCGATTTATTTGAAACAGCGATACGCGAACAGGTTGAAGTTGCAATTGAAGAAGCCGATTCAATTATTTTTGTAGTTGACGTTAAAAGCGGCGTTAATCCAATTGATAAAGTTATAATTGGTATGCTGCGGCAATCCGGCAAAAAATATTATTTAGTTGTAAACAAAGTTGATGCACAAGCACACGCAGTTGGTGCAAGTGAATTTTATTCACTTGGTGTGGATATGGTTTATGATATTTCTGCACTAAGCGGAAGACTAACAGGCGATTTGCTAGATGCTATCACAAAAGATTTTCCTTCCGATGATTTAATCGATGAAGATAGAAGATTAAAAATCGCAGTTGTTGGAAGACCAAATGTTGGTAAATCATCGCTTACAAATGCATTGCTTGGAGTTGAGAGAAGTATAGTTACTGATATTCCCGGAACAACGCGTGATAGTTTGGATTCTGTCTTAAAATATTACGGCGAAGAAATTATACTTATTGATACTGCAGGACTAAGAAAGAAAAAGAAAGTTGAAGAAAGCATCGAGTTCTTTTCAACATTAAGAACATTTAAAGCAATTAGTGAAAGCGACGTAACTGTTCTTATGCTTGATGTTCAAACCGGATTTGAGAAACAAGATCAAAAAATTATTGATGAAGTTGTGCGCTGGAGAAAAGGATTGGTTATCGCAATTAATAAATGGGATTTGATGGAAAAGGAAACCAATACTGCACGCGATTATGAAAATGCAATTAAAGAAAAACTCGGTACTGTAGATTTTGCACCTGTTATTTTTACTTCAGCATTAACCAAACAAAGAATTTATAAGTTAATTGATCTGTGTAAAAAAGTGCAGGCGGAGCGTTCCAAAAAAATTCCAACATCAGAATTAAATGATACAATACTTCCCGAGATTGAAAAAAATCCGCCCCCTGCATCACCAACAGGAAAAGAAATTAGAATAAAATTTATAAACCAGGTTGGTGATTACTACCCGATATTTCTTTTCTTCTCAAATTATCCAAATCATATTCCTGATCATTACAGAAGATTTTTGGAAAGGTTACTTAGAAGAATATATGGATTTGAAGGCGTTCCAATAACTGTAAGTTTTAGACAAAAATAAATCTGCAGCAAACTATGAAACAAAATTTATTTCTGATAGACCATCCAATAATTAAACGGGATGTTACAATTTTAAGGGATAAAAATACAACTTCAGAATCATTTCGCGCTGCATTGCAGAGTGTATCAAATATTTTGGCGGTTGAATTATCAAAAGAATTCAAGCTAACTAAAACTGAAGTTGAAACACCGCTTGAAAAAACTGAAGGTGCAAAGCTTGCAAACGATGTAATTCTTGTTCCTGTTTTAAGAGCAGGATTAGGAATGGTAAATGGTTTTTTGCAAATAATTCCCGAAGCAAAAGTTGGGCATATTGGATTGCAAAGGGATGAAGAAACATTAAAGCCGGTAGAATATTATTACAAAGTTCCCAAGAATTTAGAAACTGCAGAAGTTGTTATGCTTGATCCAATGCTTGCAACAGGCGGAAGCGCATCAGAAGCGTTAAAATATTTAAAGAACAGAGGCGCTTCAAAATTAGTTTTTGCTTGCGTAGTTGCAGCGCCGGAAGGAATTAGCAAAATAGCAGCTGATCATCCCGATGTAAAAATATTTGCAGCTGCTTTAGATCGAGAACTAAACAGTAAGGGTTATATACTCCCCGGATTAGGTGATGCTGGTGATAGAACGTTTGGAACACTTTAATTCAAAAATCCTTTTCCTCTTTTTATTTTTAATTTTCTTCCAAGAAAACTTTGCACAAGTATATCCTGATAAATCCATTCATAAAATTTTAAAAGCTGGAATCAATTTAATTGTTAATCAAAACTACGGTGATGCTGAAAAACTTTTTGATCAATTAGATAAAACAAGAAAAGATATTCCGCTTGGTAAAATTTATCTGGCAGCAGTTTACATCGCTAAATCTTATGATTATCAAGAACCTTATGATGATGAAGTTATCACAAAATATCTTGATGGGGCAAAAAAAGTTTCTGAAAGATTATTGAAGAATGATCCTAAAAATATTTGGAATAATTATTTTCTTGCTCTAACAAAAGGTTACATCGCATATTACGATGCACTGAATGAAAGCTGGCTTAAAGCATTTACAAAGGGTTTAAGTGCTGTTTCGGGTTTTGAAGATTGCCTTGATATGGATAAAAATTTTTATGAATCATTAATTGCAATCGGCAGTTACAAATTTTGGAAAAGTGATAAAACTGAATTTATTAATTGGCTTCCATTTATTGATGATGAAAAAGAACTTGGCATAAAATATTTGCAAAATGCTGTCAAGTATTCCGGTTATAATTCTCATCTAGCGATACATTCTTTAATCTGGATTTACATTGAGCAAAAGGAATTTGAAAATGCAAAAAAAGTTGCGGATACAGCGTTAAAAAACTATCCGCAATCAAGAATATTTAAATGGGGCTTGGCTCGCGCTTATGAAAATATTGATCCTGCAAAATCAATAGTATTGTACAATGATATTTTAAATTCATATCCGAAAGATCTAAAATCAAATAAGATTAATGAAGTAACACTTAAACATATTATTGCTCAACAATTTATTAAATTAAATAACCCGAGTGAAGCATTAAAAATCTGCAATGAGATTTTGTTAATTAAAGATTATACAAAGTACGAATTTGAAAAAGTTGGCGATAGGCTTGAACGAGTTGAAAAACTTAGACATGAATTAACTCGTTAGCAAAAATTGTTTAAGATACCTTATTCTGGCTCTTTAACTAATCACTAAAAAAACCTAAATTGATTCCGCTTAAAAAACTATTCATATAAAATAAAGTAATGGCTGTCGAAAATTCGAAATATCAACAAATGCTTGATAACCTGATAAAGGTTTGTAAAAATAATCTTCCATCTGTAGATGAAAGATTAATTACCAAAGCATTTGAGTTAAGCATTGAAGCACACAAAAATGATTTGCGAGCATCAGGCGAGCCTTATTTTACGCATCCTTATGAAGTTGCAATGGTTGTTGCTGAAGAGTTTCCGCTTGATGATGTTACAGTTGTAAGCGCACTTTTACACGATGTTGTTGAAGATACCGAGTACACTATTGAATTTATGACTCGCGAATTTGGTAAAGAAGTTTCAGAAATTATTGATGGCGTTACAAAAATAAGCGGAATCTTTCGTGGATACGAAATTACCAAGGCGGAAAATTATCGTAAGCTTCTCCTTTCGATGGTTAAAGATGTTCGAGTTATTCTTGTAAAGTTTGCAGATCGTTTACATAACATGCGAACTTTGGAATTTGTAAAACCGGATAAGCAGCGAAGAATTGCACAAGAAACTTTAGAAATTTATGCCCCATTCGCTAATCGTTTTGGATTGGGAAAAGTAAAATGGGAACTGGAAGATTTATCTTTTAAATATCTAAACAAAGAAGCTTATGAAGAACTTGCAAGAAAACTTAAAGCAAAACGCAAAGACAGAGAAGCATACATTAAAAAGTTTGCAGAACCCATCGTTAAAAAGCTAGATGAAGCCAATGTTAAATTTGAGCTGAGTGGAAGGGTAAAACATCTATACAGCATCTACCGCAAAATGGTAAGACGTAATAAACCTTTTGAAGAAATTTATGATTTGTTTGCCATAAGAATTATTCTTGATACAGATAATAGAAATGACTGCTACACAACACTCGGAATTGTAAACCAAATTTATTTGCCTGTGCCGGATAGGTTTAAAGATTATATATCAATTCCCAAAACAAATAATTATCAATCAATACACACAACCGTAGTTGGGCTTTTAGGAAGATTGGTTGAAGTTCAAATCCGAACAAATCAGATGCACGAAGTAGCCGAAAAAGGAGTTGCTGCACATTGGCGTTACAAAGAAAACAAAACTGCAACTGATAGCGAACTTGAAACATGGGTAAATTGGATTAGAGATGTTTTTGAAAATACCTCGCGCGATGATCAAAAAAAAGATATGATGGAAAGTTTTAAATTAAATCTTTATCAAGATGAAATTTATGTCTTTACTCCTAAAGGTGATTTGCGAAGATTGCCTGTTGGATCAACGCCGGTGGATTTTGCTTTTGATATACACAGCAAAGTTGGTTTCCATTGCATCGGTGCAAAAATAGACGGCAAGATTGTTCCGTTAGATACAAAACTTAACAGCGGTGATCAGGTAGAAATTATAAGCTCGAAAAATCAGCATCCAAATAAGAACTGGATAAAGTTTGTACAGACACATAAAGCAAAAAATGAAATTAGAAAATGGCTTAATAAAGAAGAGCAGGGTGTTGTAGATAAAGGAATTGAAGTATGGGAAAAAAAGATCAAGAAATTGAAACTGAGTTTTACACCGGATGATGTTTTAAAAATCGCACACGCAAATAAATTTGATAACTCGCGGCAATTCTTTAAAGCTATTTCGCAAAACACAATTAACATTGATGATGTGCTGACTGCGACGACACAAAAAGAAGAAAAAGAATTTGAAAAGGAAATTGAGTTTCAAAAGTTTGCTAAAGTTTCTAGAAATGAAATAGGCGGAATTTTAGTTGATGGAAAAAAATCAGACATAATGTACACGTATGCAAAGTGCTGTAATCCAATTCCCGGCGATCCTGTAATTGGATATATAACAGTGGGTGAAGGAATAAAAATACATCGCAAAACTTGTGCTAATTTAATTGCACTTTCAGCAAAAGATACAAGCAAATTAGTGAGCGTTCAATGGCCCGAAGCTGAAGATTCTTTATTTGTTGCGGGCATCTCAATTCGTGGTAAAGATAGAGCGGGAATATTAAATGATATTTCACATTCAATCGTTTCCTTTCAGAATACAAATATTAAATCCATAAACATAAATACTAATGATTCAGTATTTGAGGGAAGCGTTACACTTTATGTAAATGATCTTGATCATCTAAACAGAATTATTGAAAGATTAAAACGATTATCTGGAGTTTATTCTGTTGAAAGATTTGAAAGTAATTAATGGAGGAATTTATTGAATCCAGAATAATGGCAATAGATTTTGGTATGAAAAGAATCGGTATTGCACTTTCTGATTCATTACATATGTTTGCTTATGCACATAAGACAATTTTAAATAACTCAACAACTTTAAACGAAATTGATAAAATCGTTAAAGAAAAAAATGTTATTAAGTTTATACTTGGAATTCCGAATGAAGAAAGACAAAATAAGGATTCTAAAACATCTATTATTAATAATGTTAAAAAGTTTAAAGAAAGTTTAGAAAAAAAGTTTGTGCTTGAAGTTGAGCTTTGGGATGAAACTTATACATCCGCAATTGCTCAGCAAAAGATTTTGGAATCTGTAAATAAAAAAATTAAAAGACAGAATAAAGATTTGTTAGATATGTACTCGGCGGCAATAATTTTGCAGGAATATCTAGATTCGGTAAAACGAAATAGCTAAGTGATTTAATTGACATTGCCTAACATACAAGCTATTTTTTCCTATCAAAATCTGCATCGGGAGCAAACTTATGGTTTTTGAGTCTTTAGGAATTTTTGAAACAAGCAGCGTTTCTTCATCCCTTAAAGCGGTAGAAGGAATACAAAAAGAAGCACATGTTAATATTATTGGTAAACAGCTTTTGGGAGATGGAATTGTAACAATCTTTTTAAAAGGAGAATTGGGAGCAATCAAACGTGCGTTGGCTTTTGGAGCAGATGCAATTGCCGCCACTAATGAATTTCGTGCTTCGCATGTTATTCCGCTTCCGCACAATAATTTACTTTCTATTATTGGAGTGCAAAAATAATTATGTCAAACTCAATCGGATTAATAGAATCAAAAGGACTTGTTGCTTTAATTGAAGCAGCAGATGTAATTAGTAAAAATTCACCTGTAAAAATTTTAGGTGTACACAAGCTTGTAAATGGATTAGTTACCTTAGCAGTATGCGGTAATACAGATTATGTAAATGCTGCAATTGAAAGTGGAGCTGAAGCGGGCAGGCGAGTGGGAGAAATTTATTCTTTTTCTGTTGTTGATAATCCTAGTAAAGAGTTGTTAGAAATTTTCAGTGATTTATTTCCTACCGATATAAATTTAAAAGTTACAGCGGATGAAAAATCTGATGTGCAAATAATTACTGTAGATAAAGATTTAGATGAAGATTTTAATAAAAACATACCTGCAATTGTAAAAGTTAAAACTGAATTCAAACGTGAAAAATCAAAACCATTGCAGGTTACAAAAATCTCTCCGATTCATAAAATCAAAAAAAATAAAACTCAACCAAATATAGAAGCACCAAAAAAGGAAGATGAAATATTAACAAAAGAGAATGTTGAGAAGAAGGTAAAAGAAGCTTCAACTGAAATTGAAGAACCGATTGAAAATATTATAGATAAAAATAAATCAGCAAAACCATTAAGTACAATTGAAAGATTACGAATGGAAGCACTTGGTTTGGACGAAAAGCAAACCAAATCTAAAGAAGTATCTTCATCCGCGAAAAAGAAAAATGAAAAAGTAAAGGATGAAATCAAACCAAATGAAAATAGAGTGAAAACTGAAATTGATTTTGAAGCTATCAGCCAGATGAATGTACACAAGCTAAGACATTACGCAAGAGCGTTTCCAGATTTTCCGATTAAAGGCAGAGAAATTTCCCGCGCAAACAGAACAGAATTGGTAGAATTGTTTAATAAACTAAAAAATAATTAGATATAATTGTGAAAAGTAAAATAAGCATAATCGCATTATCAGTATTGTTTTCAATACTTGTTTGGGGATCAGTTACTTTGTCTGATCAGTTTTTTTCTTCTAAAGAATTTGTTGTAAAAGTTGTTAATCAACCAACAGGTTATACTTGTGGAATTATTAATCCAGAAAAGATTTCTGTAAAACTAAAAGCAAAGGGCTGGCAGCTTTTAACTTTAGGTCTTGGATCGCAATCGGAGTTTTTAGTCTCTGCTCATAACGACAGCGGAATTATTAAAGTTGATCCGATTAATGAAATTGATGAAAATACCTGGTTAAATACCGGAT
>JBDTRQ010000359.1:0-3213 GCA_039931535.1 Ignavibacteriota bacterium | reverse complement strand
CAACTACCATAAAATACAGATTGGATAGACCTGATAGTTTTGTTAAACTATCTATGTATAATACGAATGGAGAATTATTAAAAAAACTTTTTGAGGGATCACAATCTGCTGGTGTATATTCAGTTAAATGGAATGCTTCAAATTATTCGAGCGGAACTTATTTTTGCAGGTTGAATGTTGATGGACTGTTAAAATCAATCAAGCTAATTTATCTTAAATAAATCTCAATGACAGATTATAACTCAAAATTGAAAGCTGCATTTGTTCTAAGCCTCATCACAATCTTCTACAATATTGCGGAAGGCGTTATCTCAGTTTATTTTGGTGCGGGTGATGAAACACTTGCTCTGCTTGGCTTCGGTGTTGACAGTTTTGTAGAAGTTATCTCTGGAATTGGGATTGCTCATATGATTTTAAGAATGAAATATTCTAAAGTGCAAACCCGTGATTTATTTGAGAAGACTGCTTTGAGAATTACAGGAAGTGTTTTCTATCTCCTGGTCCTCGGTTTAATAGCTGGTTCAGTTTTGAATATTATCAATGATGTTAAACCGACGACAACAATTCCCGGAATTATCATTGCTGGAATTTCTATATTAACAATGTATTGGTTGATGACTTCAAAAATGAAAGTTGGTAAAGCATTAAATTCTGATGCAATAATTGCAGACGCAAACTGCACTAAGACTTGTTTCTATCTTTCTTTCATTCTGTTAGCCTCAAGCGGACTTTATGAATTATTCGGTATCGCATATTTTGATATACTCGGTTCCTTAGGAATTGCATACTTTGCTTTTAAGGAAGGTAGAGAAGCATTTGAAAAAGCAAAAAGCGGAAACCTTATGTGTAACTGTGACGATCATTGTGAGACTGTCATTGAAAATCCAACACTGAAGTAGAAACAAAGTTTTTATGTCTCATAATTCATATAACCACTCACATTCGCTTGGTCAGAATTTTAACCGGGCATTCCTAATAGGAATAATACTTAATGTTATATACATGGTTGTTGCGATAAATGCTAAGCTATTAAAGGTTTGAATAAAATAACAAAGCTCTGAATAAATTCAGGGCTTTGTATGATTAGATATTCATCGTAATCTATTTCTTCCCATCATAAACATATCTTAAAAATTCTTCTCGAGTATGATGATTCAAAAATTTTCCGTGGTAACTTGAAGAAACAGTGGAACTGTTAACATCCTGCACGCCTCTTGAAGCTACACAAAGATGATCTGCATCAATTATCACTGCAACATCTTCCGTTTGAAGCATTGATTTCAATTCGTTCGCAATCTGAACAGTCAGCCGTTCCTGAACTTGAGGACGTTTGGAATAATACTGCACCATTCTATTTATCTTTGATAAACCAACAATTTTACCGCTTGAATAATATGCAACGTGTGCCTTTCCAATAATTGGAACAAAATGATGTTCACAATACGAATACACAGAAATATTTCTCTCAACAAGCATTTCACTGAATTTATATTTATTATCAAATAAAGTTACTGCCGGCTTGTTATGCGGATTTAATCCGCTGAAAGCTTCTTTAACATACATTTTTGCGACTCTTCTAGGCGTATCTTTTAGACTGTCGTCTGTTAAATCAAGTCCAAGCACTTCCATTATTTCTTTGAATTTTTTTTCAATCAACTCGATCTTTAATTCATCATCAATTTCAAATGCATCGCTTCTAATAGGAGTTTCAATCGAAGTTAAGAAATGATTATCATCATCATTCTCAAAATCGGCCAATCTAACCGGACCTTCTTTCATAGTTTATCCTTTTTTTAATTTCATTAGTGATAACCAAAATAAATTTTATATCGTTCCATTTGATGGAATTATGACAAAAATTATTTCTAAGACAATCGATAATAAGAAAAGGGTTTTTGATTGGAATCACGATATGATTTTCAAAATTGAAAATTTGTAATGAATTGCTTATCTATGAACAGAGTTAAATATAATAATGATAAAAAATGGTCGATAAAGATAAAATAGAATTGGCAACAGAGTATTTTAATAAAGCTTATCAGCTTCACATGAGCGGCAATATTAGGGATGCGATTGATGCTTACAAAAAATCAATAGATTATTTTCCCACACCAAAAGCGCACACATTTTTAGGATGGGCTTTTAGTCTTAACGGAAAATTTCAAGAAGCAATTGATGAATGTAAAATTGCAATTGATCTCGATCCAAATTTTGGAAATCCATATAATGATATTGGATCATATTTAATAAATCTTGAACAATACGATGAAGCAATTTACTGGCTTCAAAAGGCAATTGAAGCGCCTGATTATGAACCGCGCCATTTTCCGCATTATAACCTTGGAAGAGTTTATGAAAAACGAGGTGATTGGTATTCTGCACTTAATTGTTACGGAGAAGCTCTAAAACAAAATCCCAACTACCAACTTGCAAAAAACGCGTTTGTTAGATTAACCGCAATGATGAATTAATTATTTCCGCAGTATCAAACTTCTAATTGTAAAACTATCATTCCATTGTTAAATTGCTACCAAGAAAAATAATATTATTAGTAATCTCATAAATACAATCCGAGTTTAAATGAAAGTAAGTGAACTACTAAAACCAGAATTTATTATTTCCGATTTAAAGGGTGAAACCAAAGAAGAAATAATTAATGAATTAGTTGATCTATTTAAAGATGATTCCAGAATAGAAGATATCGAAAAAGTAAGATCAGCCGTTCTTGATCGTGAAAAAGTTATGTCCACAGGCGTTGGAAAAGGTTTTGCAATTCCGCACGGAAAAACCAATTCTGTAAAAGAAATTATCGGAGCCTTTGGCAAGATCAAAAATGGAATTGATTATGATGCGCTTGATGGAAATCCTGTTCAGCTTGTGTTTCTGCTTGTTGGTAAAGATAATTTGATAAGTACACACATAAAATTATTAAGCAGAATTTCGCGATTGATGAACAAAGATGATTTCAGACATCGTTTGACGGAAGCTAACAACGCTGATGAAATTGTTAAATTATTTAATGATGAAGAAGAAAATTTTTTAGAATTGTAGTTTATTGTCATCCTGTCTTGTCATCCCGAGCGGTGACGAGGGATGAGCTTGTATATAAATTTTTATAAATTCACACTTTCACAATCCGCCGCGGCGGACAGTGTGACAATCACATCTAATATTTTATTTTATGATTAAAGCAATAACCGGAACAAAAGATAT
>JBDTRQ010000358.1:0-5051 GCA_039931535.1 Ignavibacteriota bacterium | reverse complement strand
GTAGGCAGGTCGCAAACTCTTTCGAAATGACTTTTCAATTTTTTAAATATGCTGCTTGGGCTTTGTTCTTATTTTGTATACTGATAATCAATTCTGATAGTACATTCGCACAGCAAAATAAACTTATAACTGTGATCGGTGATTCACTTGTCGGTAAAATGGTTAATGGAGAATCTACCCGTGAAGTTTATGGGAATGTGGTTATAACACAAGGTGATGTAATAATTAATTGTGATAAAGCTATTCATTTTATTTCTAAGAACGAAGCTGAATTAATTGGTAATGTAGTTGCAAGAAAAGATACACTTACAATAAAAACTCCGCACGGATTTTATTACGGCAATCTTAGTAAAACGCGCAGCAATGCAGGTGTTTATCTTGATGATAAAAAAGTTATTCTTACTGCCGATAGCGGTGAATATTATTTTGATGAAGACCGTGCTTTCTTTGAATCTAAAGTTAGACTGTATGATACAACAACTACACTAACTTCTAACGAGCTAACTTATTACCAGCAGCAGAATAGGGCAGTGGCAATTGGCGATGTTTTAATTATTGATTCCGATAATCAGATAATTGCAGATACGCTTGAACATTTTAGAAACACAAAAATAACTTTTGCATTTAGTAATGTGCGATTGATTAATCTTAAAAATAATTCCGAGATTTATGGCGAGCATCTTGAAGATTATAGAAATCGCGGTTATTCTCTTATCGATGTTAAACCATTATTTGTTCAGGTTGATACTTCTTATGTTGTTCAAGAAGATAGCACAGAGGAAATGCAGCTTGATACTTTGTTTATCAAATCAAAAATAATGGAAGCTTACCGAGATTCATCACAAAGATTTTTTGCAATTGATTCCGTTAGTATTCTAAAAAGTGATTTTGCATCAAAGAATGATTTAACTGTGTTCTATCGTGATGAAGATAAAATAATAACAAAAAAAATAGGTGAATCTGCGCGCCAGCCTGTCCTGTGGCAGGAAACATCACAACTAACAGGCGATTCAATTACAATCTATCTTGATGATAATAATATAAAGCAGCTTGATGTTGACGGCACTTCGTTTATGCTTTCACAGAATACAAATTATTTGGAAAGATATGACCAAACTTCAAGCTCGCAGATAAAAATATTTTTTGCGGATAACAAAATTAATCGTGCTGAGTTTTTTGGAAATGTTTACTCAATCTATTTTATGTATGATGGCGAAACAAAAAACGGTTTAACAAAATCAAACTCATCAGAAACAACAGTTATGTTTGAGAATAATGAAGTAACCGAAGTTAAACTTTACAAAAATCCTGCAAGTGAATACTATCCTGAAAATCAGGTAAATGGAAATGAAAAATCGTATCTTTTGCCGCGGTTTGTAATTTTACAGAACAAACCAACTAAAGAAGAAATGTATAATCTTTTGAATGAACTTAGATAAAAATTATGAGCACAACTTTAAGAAGTGAAAATCTTGTAAAGATTTATAAAAAAAGAACTGTTGTTAATAAAGCATCTGTTCAGGTTTCTAAAGGAGAAATTGTTGGATTGCTTGGTCCAAACGGCGCAGGTAAAACAACAACTTTTTATATGATTACCGGAATGATAAAACCTGAATCCGGAAAAGTTTTTTTGGATGATGCAGATATAACTAAAGTTCCAATGTACAAACGAGCACGAATGGGAATAGGCTACTTACCGCAGGAAGCTTCAATCTTTAGAACTTTATCTGTTGAAAATAATTTGCTTGCTGTTTTAGAGATGACAAAACTGAATGCAAAACAAAGAAAAGAAAAATGTGAATCACTTCTTGAAGAACTAACAATTTCGAATATCAGAAAAAGTTTAGGTTTTCAATTAAGCGGCGGTGAAAGAAGAAGAACAGAAATTGCACGCGCACTTGCAACCGATCCCAGTTTTATTTTATTGGATGAACCTTTTGCAGGTGTTGATCCCATTGCAGTTGAGGATATTATGAATATTGTTTCAAATCTTAAAAACCGTGGAATCGGTGTGCTGGTTACCGATCACAACGTACACGAAACATTAAGCATTGTTGATAAAGGTTATATTCTTATTAACGGTGTAATATTTAAACAGGGCACTGCAGATGAACTTGCAAATGATGAAGAGGTAAGAAAACTTTATCTGGGTGAGAAGTTTAAATTGGATAGGTATTCTTAACTTTATTGTCTTGTTACTTTTACTAAATATCCTTTATTATTTGAAAAACCTGTCATAACAGCTAAGTCCTTAATCGCATAAGCACCTCCGTATATAACTGAATTTCTGTTGCTGAAAATTAGACTTGTAAATCTCTTTCCATTGTAATGCAATAATATTTCTCCTGGTCCATACTTATCCGCAAAAAAATAAATATCCATCTTATTATATAATGCAGTTAAGTTTATAAAATCTCCATTTGTTGGAAATGTATAGAGTACATTAGTCACTTTTGTATGAATGTTATAAGTCCAGACTTTTTTATCTCCAAGTATCAATTTTTCTTCATCCAACAGTTTAATTGAAAATGAAGTTAAATTGTCAGGATCATTTACACTGTTGTAAATTATTGTAGCTGAGTTATTATTTAATTCTACTATTATTGTATTAAACTGCTGACTCGTAGCACTTGCATAGGCAATTCCTGTTTGCTTAGATCCTGTAATTGCATCAAATCTCCAACCATCATCAAAAGCAATTTTGCTCCAGGCAACTCCGTCAAAGTGTACAATTGTACTGTTTGGTCCGATACCCCATATATTATTTTCACTTGAGCCCCAGAGTTTATAAATAGCTTGGCCAGTGCTGAAGGTTAAATGAATTAAGTCAATTACTTTAATCGCACCATTTTCATATTTTCTTAATGCACCAGATGCTAAGTAAACATTGTTTGTATCAGATGCCCAAATCCCTGTTAATCCACTGCTTGTTAGGTTATTCCCAAAACCAAACCAGTTTTGTCCATTCCAACGAATAATATTAACAGCTAAATTATTAGTCGTAGTATCTCTTATATATCCAACAGCCCAAATATTATTTTCATCAAATATCCAGACATCATTTAGTTCATTGGATTCAAGTCCATTCCCAAATTCAAAAGTTTCAAAGTTAAAGTTTTGTGTAGTGCTGTCAGGTTCTACCGGCGGTTTAATATCGGGTTCGGTTGTGTTGCAAGAGATACAGGAAAAGATTAAAGAAAAAATTATAAGCAGCATTGTATTTTTTAGCGGCTTACAGTTCATAATAGATTTATGTTTTAGTTATTAAATTTTTAAAATACTTTTATAAAGCATTTCAGCCTTTTCTAAACTATCCATCTTGCCAACGTCTATCCATTTCATTTCGTCATTAATAAAACCGTGGATGTCTTCTGTTCCTGATATTTTTAGATATGCTTTGATAACTGAAAAAGCTTTTTCTTTAGGAAATAAATCTATTAGATGCGGATTGATAATATGTATTCCACTAAAAGCAAGTTGTTTTAATTTTATGTCATCTCTTACTACAATTTTTTCATCTTTCTTTACATCCTGCCAGCCGCAAAGAATATTTTCATCATTAAAAAGAAGATAACGATTACTTTCTCGGTTGCTTACAACAAGAGACGCAAGCGCATCATCGCTTAAATGGTATTGATAAAACTCTTTTAGATTAAGATTAGAAATGATATCAACGTTGTGAACAAGAATAGGGGAATCATCAAAAAGCTTCTGTGCGTGTTTTATTCCGCCGCCTGTGTCAAGCAGTAAATCGGATTCATCGGAAATAAAAATATCTGCGGCAAAAGTATTTTTATTAATAAAATCTTTAATCTTATCAGCAAAATGATGCACATTAATTATAATTCGTCTAAAATCATTTTCAATAAGATTTCTAATTGCAATTTCAAGCAATGTACTTCCATTCACTTCAACTAACGCCTTCGGCAGTTCATCAGTGATTGGTTTTAATCTTGTTCCTAAACCTGCAGCAAGAATCATTGCTTGCATTATTTAATAACCTCTTCTTTTATCCCTTGCTCAATATGAGAGAGGAAAACATTTATATCATATTTATTTTTAAGATGCTTAAACATTTCATCGGCACAATAAACTGAGCGATGCTGACCGCCGGTGCAGCCGAAGTTGATCATCAAATCTTTAAATCCGCGATTAAGATAAGTTTCGATTGTCGAATCAACAAGCGGAAAAATGTGGGACATATATTCATCTACTTTGGAGTGTTCTTTTAAAAAATCTATAACTTTTTTATCACGCCCGTTTATCCATTTAAAATCCAAATGCCTGCCGGGATTATTCAATCCTCTGCAGTCAAAAACAAATCCGCCGCCGTTATCTGCAAGATCAATTGGGATTTCTCGTTTGTATGAAAAACTTGTTATTGTTACGGAAAGTTTATCATTCGGTAAAATCTTTTCTTCATAAATATTAAATTCATCTGAGATAAAAATATTTTCAAACACTTGATGTAAATGAGGAATATCAAAATCGAGTTTACCATTATCCAACAAATATTTAAGATTTTTTCTTGCCGGCAAAATACTTTTTATTAGATGCACTTTCTTTTCAAACAAACCGCGAAAACCATAAGCACCCATCGCCTGCATAATTCTTATCAGCACAAATGCGTAATAAGATTTCATAAATTCAGATCGACTTAAACTGTAATCACTTTCAAGTTTATCAAGATAGTAGTTTAACAATTCTTCTCTAATTGGATTTGGGATTTCAGCTTTCGCATCGTACAAGAGGGAAGCTACATCGTATTGCAAAGCGCCCTTTCTGCCGCCTTGAAAATCTATGAAATAAAGATCATCTTCTTTTATCATAATATTGCGGGACTGAAAATCACGATAAAGAAAATAATTGGTGTCCACAGATGCAACAAACTCAGTGAATTTTTGAAAATCATATTCTAATAATTGTTCATCAAAACCAATTCGTCCAAGTTTTAGAAAATCATATTTGAAATAATTTAAATCCCATAAAATAGATTGCCGATCAAACTTTGCACGCGGATAACAAGCACTGTAATCAATTTTCTTATCAGC
>JBDTRQ010000357.1:0-4194 GCA_039931535.1 Ignavibacteriota bacterium | reverse complement strand
GTGCACAACATCAGGCTGATAATCATACATCGAGCAAATTGGATCCCAAACTTCATCAGCAATTTTTAAAACTGTTTGTGCTGTACGTTCAGCACCTTCGTGAAAGTGAACTTCAACATGCTTGCCTTTAATTGTAAACCAATCAAGTTCAGGATGAAACTCTGTAAACTGTGCAAATATATTTGAACTGAGAACAACGATAAATAAAGAGATGAATAATTTCATAAAAAGATTAAATGAGATTGTAAAAGAAATTATTTAACAACAGCAATTTTAATAACAACGGATTCCGATTTGCCGCTTGTGCCATTGGCTTCAATCCTTGCAAGATAAACACCGCTTTGGATATTGCTTACATTCCAAACAGTTTCATTATCCATTCCACCAATACCAGTATCATTTAGCTCAGCAGCAAAATCTCCGGCAAGATCAAATATCTTTATATTGATTTTAGAATCTTCGCTGACAAAATATCTAATTGCAGTCTGCCCATCGTAAACAGGATTTGGATAATTGTAAGCTCTTGAAGTTGGAAAGAAAGAATTTATTTTTTGAGTTTCAGTTGCTTTACCAAGGTGTGAACTATTAGCATTATTGCCATTAGTTTCTGACCAATCGATTCTAGAAAGAACTGAAGAAATACTCCAGCCTTTAAATAAACCACTTTGATCAATACCAGCCAATCCAATTTTATCGTTATGATTATAAATTACAGCATCTGATTTAAGCATACTGCCGAATGAGATTGGAAATCCATCAACAACTTTACCTGTTCCTCCATCGATGGCATAGACCAAACCGTTTTTAGTAAATGCAACTATCTCTGATTTAGAATCACCTTCAATATCAGCAGCAAGCGGTAAACCAACAAACTCATCCCCATCATTCAATTGGAATGGAAAATTATCTGCACTTGATCCATTTAGATTGTATGCAAAAAGCTTATTTAAATTATTAGTAATTAAATAATTATTACCATCATTTTTGATATCTGCTATTGAGAATGAATTAGCAGATTCACTTGAAGGTGCTTCAAATATTCCCAGAAAAATGCCCTGCATCAAAACATTATAATAATATTTGCCGTCTTTGAATGAAGACACAACTTGCAATCCAATCCCATCTTTATCATCTGTAGTTAGAAGATTTAATAAATCTTCATTATTAAATTTTACTGAAGATCCATTATAATAAAGGATACTACTTTTAGAACTTAAACTATCTTTTTCAGCGATTGCATAAACATCCGATTGAAAAGCTGAAATTTTAGTTATTGTTGTATTTGGTTCCACTACCAATTCAGATTTTATAGTTGGACTACCGCTGGTTAACGATTCTAAATCAAATATTAAAATCGAACCTTCGTTGGTTCCAAATAAGATTTCATATTTTTCAGTAAAAGTTTTACGAATAACAGATGTTGTAACAATCGATTTCGCCAGCAACACTGTTCCAGAATTTGAATTTGTTCCATCAGAATACCAATAATTAATTCTTGTTGGATACTGAGCTAAGCTTGTTAAAGTTGAACCAATCAGGTAGGAATTGTTATTATATTTTACTGAAGCAACCTTATAGTTAGAAAAATTTGGTAGAGCTTCATATATGGAGTCTCCGTTAGTAATTATCAACATCGAATCTGAATTTATTGCAAAAAGATTAAGTTCACTTTCAATTGAAGTAATGCTTAACCCTGTCAATGTTGGAGATAAATTTTTGACGAACAAAGGTTTAATAACTGAATCCCCATACTCAATCTTAAAAGACATTTTATTTGAGATAGTTGAAAAATCATTTATTGAAATTAAACTGTTTGCACCGGAATTAGTATTTGTATTTGGACGAGTATCTTTTGAGAATTTATTTTTATACAACTGTGCTTCGTTACCTGCATACCAAAAATCTTCTTGAGTTCCTTCACCAATTACTTCATCACCGAATATTGTAATAAAGCGCTCGCCAATATCCTGTATTCCATCTGCTTCTTCAACATCAACACCTCTTCTGGTTTTATCCGTATTGATTTTATTAGCGGCTAACTTTTCATTTATTACATTTTCATCAATGTGCCATATTACAATTCCATTGCCCGGTAATGCCCAATCAAACTCATCAACATCAAGCACAACTCCGGAAAGTGAATCTGTATCATAGCTGTAAAAACCTGTTGTATCTTTTAAAAATGTTCTGTTGATAATATTTCCATTAGACTTATAACTAATTAAAGCGCCATCGTTCGAAGCATCTCGCTGTCTGTTTTCTATTAGATAATATTCAGATGAGTTTATAGGTATTTTCAGGATTACTGTATCAGCTAAACCGGCAGCTAAATTTGCTGCTAAGCTAATGGAATAATTTCCCGATGAAATTACAGTAGGTTCCGCCCAGCCAAGATATATTTTTTCCCACGCAGAAGGTTCAGGCGGAAAACATCCATTGTATGCAAAGATTGATTGTCCATCCATTAATCCAAATCTGCCAATTGCGCTAAATCCGGTTTGAGTATCAAATAAATCCGGCAATCCTTTATAGCTTGCAACACTCGCAACCATTAAACCATTTATAGTTATTTCAAATAAAAATTTACCTGCAATAGTTTCTAATTCTCTGCTTTCAGTTTCAGGAATTATCATACTGTTTTTTATTTTGAAGCTGCCATTTGAAACCGGAAATCCATCGAAAGAAGAACCATAAATATTTTTGAGAGAATTTTCTCCGAGATATATTGATGGCAAATCGCGCTCGTTGCCAATGCTGCCTGGTAAAGAAATATCTCTTCCAACACCTGCATGAAAAATCACAAAAAGATTGTACTCAGAAAAAGGAAATCCAACATACATTTGATCCGCCATGGTCCAAACTTCTTCAGAAAATTGTCCTACTGGAGTTAAGTCAGCAGATCCCGGAGCAGGAGAATAGTTCCTCATAGCTTTTGAAACTGAAAAAGTATCGGGTAAAATTGTAAACTGCACAATGGCTTTTTCGTTTGATACTTTTTGAAAATAGTTTTTAACAAAGGTAAGATGAGATTCAAAATACTGATGATCATGAGGAAGCGGATCCAAAATATCGCTGCCATAATTTTGAGAATAGATGGAACCAAATTTTCCATTCCCAAAAGTTGCTCCATCGCGGTCTTCCTGAAAATTTACCATAACTGCTAATATTTTAATAGTATCTTCAGCAGTAATAGATGAAGGCTGATCTGGAGTTGGATTAATTTTTCCGATAAAACTTTGGGCAGATATACTGCCCAAAGTTATTATACAAACTGCAAGAGTTAGAAGATATCTATTCATAAAAAATTAAATTCCCCTTGGTAATCCTCTTGATGATTCAGGAACTCCACCCCATCCAATAAGAATTGAAAATCTCAGCGTATTGTTAAGTGGATGATTTTCACCACCTTTAAATACTGAAGTAGTTATGTAGCTGAAATCGAAGCCGTAAATATCGTACCTAATTCCAGCGCCAAAGGTTACAAATTTTCTATTTCCATAAGCCGGATCTTCATAAAAGAATCCTGTTCTAAGTGCAAAAAGAAAATCACCCGGTTGACCGTACCAGTACTCAAGACCCATGGAAGTAACAATATCTCGTAGCTCTTCGCTTATAGGTTTATCACCCCAGGCAGTAAAAATAGCTTTGTACCATTCATCCGACTCACTAACAGTTTTTGTTGTATCACCGGATGGAACTGTTTTAGTAATCTTACTTACAAGCAGCTTGCTAAAATCTAAAGTGTATATTAAACTATTAAATTCGTCATCAAGTACTTTATATGCAAAACCTAACCTAAAGTTTGTAGGAATTGGATCTGCCTGTGCTTGATCTATATAAGTAATTTTTGGTCCAAGATTACTTAGGTTAACACCGATACTAATTTTTCCACCAATGTCTTCATCAATCAGAGGAATAACAAAAGTTTCCGGTCTCCACATTGTTGCAATATCAAAACTAACAGATGTAGCAATACCGCTTCCCTGTTCTTCTCCAGTAGGCTTATCAGCTAATTGGCTATGTATTAATCTTGCATTAAGACCAATTCCCCAGTCTGAAGAAAGTTTTGTAGCATAACCAACAGTAAGTGCAAAATCAAAAGATCGAAATACCGATATAACTTCTGGTCCATTTTCATCAGTACGATTGAACTCACCATAATTCTTTTGGATCTGAATCGCCAACTCACGTGTT
>JBDTRQ010000356.1:0-3393 GCA_039931535.1 Ignavibacteriota bacterium | reverse complement strand
AGACACCCCGATATTTCCAGAGTAAAAAGAGTGCTTGGGTGGGAACCAAAAATACATAGATCCGAAGGATTGAAATGTACGCTAGAATATTTTTTGGAGAAAGTAGAAGAATAAATTGTTCAACTCTGAACTTGAATTAAAACCAAGATTAAGTTAGTTCTTTATACTAATTGTGCCCTACTAATTTCTAACTATCTTTCTTTGTTAAGACTTGAGATTTTAGCCCAAGTGTAATAACAAAATTGGCAAGGTCTTTTCCATCGATATACATTGTACCGTTTTTTATACGTTCAGAAAACTCACCATTTGTAACAATAAACTTTCTTTTTATTTCGTTAGCGGCTTGTTTAAGGTGTACTACTTCTTCGTAATCTTCTTTTTTAACATCAGTTGTTAGTAAACATTTGCAATGCAGATTTACAGGAGTTGCTCCTTTTCTGCATGTTCCGATAATATAAAACATTGGATCATCATCAATATCCATTACACTTAAATCGCGGTAACCAAGATAACTAAAGAAATATTTCATCAACGCTTTGTAGCCTGTTAGATCTATTGATTGAAGCTGCTTGATTAATTTTGTACGTTCGCTGTTAAGGACTTTAATAAACTGATCGTTCATTCCAAAAATGTATAACCAATCTTCCATTGTGATCAATTCAGAAAGAGAATCACTTTTCAGATTATCAAACAAATACCGGTTATCTAATCCTCTTTCCTCCATAAGTTTCTTAAGTGCTTCTTCAAAAGTATTTTTTATATGGTAATTATAAACTACCACAGGCGTATGCACAATTTCATTTAATCCAATTTCATCATCATTCTGCCATTGTGTAATTGGGTTCCACCATTGATCGAAATTAAAAATGTATTGTACTTTATTAAGATCTATATCTACACGAGACGGCTTTAAATTTGTAAGTAAAACTGTTACATCACGGCGATCATAAAATCCAGACAGTGTTTGTTTAAGCTCCTCTGCAGACATACCATTTCTACCAACCGCAAATTTTATATTATTTATCTCAAGAGCCTTCTCAATTTTCTTCATTCCATTTACATCGTATTGTGTAAATATTAGAGCTTTATTTTTATTCTTTGCGATTGCTTCAATTTGTTCAATTAGCAAATTGGCTTTTGGGCTGATATTTCTAAATGCTGAAAAATTTAGTATCTGTTTTAACTTATGAATAATTGCAAATATGTTCGATTGAAATCTTAACGGATTAGGACTATCAAACAAAGTGTTAAGCTCTGCTTTGGATTGTTCAAGAGCTTCCGAATATTCGAACAACTGCATTTCATCAAGCTCAAGCCAAATATCTTTTATGATTGTTTCAGGTTCATCACCCTGAATATCGGAAAGAGTTTTTCCAAAAGTGTTGAATGAAACTTTTTGTGCAAACTCAAATTCTGAAAGATATTTTTTATTTGCTTTTGCATTATTGAATGCTGCTAAAATCCATATATAAGATGGTTCTATCTTATCAACTATTTGGTCAATCTGATTTGCTGTTGATTTTATATTAACAAGCTCATCAAACAGAATAAGATCAAGTTTGCTAAAATCTTTTAATTCAAGTTTGCCGAGATCGTTTATATCAAGAAACCATATTATAGATGAGCCTTTAATTTTCTTTGTAGTTCCGGGTTCAACTTTTTTAATTTTAAGATCTTTTGTAAATGATTTTAATGACGGCGTCCAATAGGATTTAAATCTTGTTGTATCACTTATTAACAGCACAGATTTAACATTATTTTTTTTGGATAAATATCCAAGAGCTGCAGAAACTTGATCAAATTTTTCATAACCAAGTTCATCATTAAGAACAGCAAAATTATTGGAGGATAGAAATTCTGCGGATTCAAGTTGATAATCAGAAAGTGGATTTATCATTTTTGAATATTCTGCCCAGCCAAGTTCGCGGAATGAAGATAACAATGACAAAATATTATTTTTATTAAACTCGGAAATAATAGAATCATTCAAAACATCAACTACAATTGGCTCAAGATTTTTTTGTTTGATAACAACTTTTTTAACAATTGTTTTAGGAATATCAATCTTAACCTTAAAAACAGGGTGTGCTATTTCAAAAGATGGTGAATAAAATTGAACATCCGCTTGAAGCATTTCTTCGATCGGTACAGAAAAAGATTCTGTTAAGCTGTTTATAAGATTATCAATTCCCGGTACTTCAATCTTCTTAGTCGAAGGTAAATCAAATTCATCTATTTCAATTTTTTCAGAAACAACTAACGCATCATCAAATTTTTCTTCGTTAAGAAGTTCAATATTATAAATTTCAGGTACCAGGTTCGCAAGTTCATCGGTTATTTTTGGCTGCTTAATCAGCAGCGGCAGCTCTGTAATTGAAGTATCAGAAAAACTTACAGACTGTTCGTAAGATTGTGGTAGTTCAACAGTAAACAGTGAAGATCGATCGGATAATTTTGGAACTTTTGCAATAAATCTTTCCGATTGATCGTACAAGGCTGGAGGCTGTGCAATAAACACTGCTGATTGATCAATAATTTCCGGCATTTGTGGAAGTGCCGATTGAAAATCAATAATTTCGGGAGATGACAGAATTTTTTCCTTCATCATATAAAGCTGCGGGCGTGTTAATCCGAAAAATATTAGGTACGCTTTAGGTTTATCAATCAGATAGCTTTGTCTAATCTCAGGAATTTTATAAACAGGTAAACGGAATTTTAGTTTTAATCCGTTCGAGGCAATTAATTGTACTACAGGAAAATTTTCAACTTCCTCTGAATAAGAAATTTGAGTTACATCCCCGCTTTCAATCCGTGGAACGTGAAGCCATCTGGCAAAATGGAAATCATCAGTGGTTTCTAACTTCGAAACCTTAGAAGCAAATTTTGTTCTTGCTGCACGGATCATTTATAAAATAATCCTTATTCGTTTGTACGCTGTAATTGAACCTGTTCGCAAGCAGCTTTAAGTCTTTCAAAAGGTTCAGAAAGATTTCTTGATTCCGCAATTTTTTCTAATCGTTCTTTTATACCTTTAAGCTCTTCTTCAAATTTTTGTGATGTTTCGAGATAGCCTTTTACAGAACCGTTAAGCGGTGTATTCAGTAATTCAATTGATGTATTATTTCTTGATTTTTGTTTTTCATCAACTAAAAGGCGAACAACTCTTACTCCTTGTTTATTATTAGCGCCAAGAAACAACGGATCTTTAACTATAATAAGATCAATCTGTTCATTAACTGCGTTTAACAGCGGAACAGAAATTAATTCAACAAGAATATGTTCAAGTAAAACATCTCCGTACAAAGTTTTTTGAAAACTTGTTGGTCGAATTGGTGCTGTTACTCTAAACTCTAATGGTTTAGTTTCAGCATCAGTTACTAAAATTGCACCCAT
>JBDTRQ010000355.1:0-3731 GCA_039931535.1 Ignavibacteriota bacterium | reverse complement strand
TTGGTAGATAATCTTAACTTTGCTTTAAGTGGTGCTGCAAATGTAAGACCTCTTTCCAAACATTCCTCAATAGAAAATCTTGGTTTTTCTACATAATACTCTAAAAAATCTAATCTATAATTTTCTTTATTATCAAAGATTGGGAAGTTGGTTAAAAAAACCTGTTGCAACCCTTTTATTTCTCTTTTAAGTGGATGAGTATCAAGCTGAACAAAATCTTCAAATGTTTCAGTTTGAATTCCTAAAAGATTGGGTATATCTATGACAGATGGAATACGGCCAAAGGAAATACGCTTATTATCCAATTGAAAACCTCCTAAAATTAAATCAAATGCTGTTAAATGAGCATCCTAAACAACGTTTCTATATAATGCAAAAGCGATAAGACGGTTTTTTCCGTCTTATCACTTAAAAAGGATCAAATCAAAAGTACTTTTAATACTATTTTAATGTTACAGTTCCGCCGGCTTCTTCAAGTTCTTTCTTAATTTTTTCGGCTTCATCTTTTGATACTTGTTCTTTAACTGTTTTTGGAGCGCCATCAACAAGATCTTTAGCTTCTTTTAAACCTAAGCCTGTGTGAGCTCTTACAACTTTAATAACATTAATTTTCTTTTCGCCTACGGTTTGAAGAATAACATCAAACTCTGTTTGTTCTTCAACTGGTGCAGCAGATGCAGCGGCTGGTCCAGCCATCATAACTGGTGCAGCAGCGGAAACACCAAATTCTTCTTCCATAGCTTTCTTTAATTCTGAAGCTTCTAGAAGAGACATTCCTTTTATTAATTCGAGTGCTTGTGCAACTTTTTCTGACATTTTTATTTCTCCTGAATTTAAATTACTTATTTAATTATGCGGCTTTTTTCTTAGAAACTTCATCAATAACAGAAATTAAGTTTCTAATTACAGCAGTGATAGATCCAACAATGCCAGCGGCTGGTGAATTTAAGCTGCCCAGAATTCCGGCAATCAATTCATCTTTTGTTGGTAGCTCAGCTAATTGTGCAAGTTCGCTTCCATCAAAATATTGTGTTTCGATGTAGCACGCTTTTAGCGGAAAATTTTTTGAAGTATCATTGTACTTCTTAATTATCTTTGCGGGTGCAACCGGATTTGTTGAAGCAAATGCAAATCCTGTCATCCCTTCAAGATGATCTGCCAGCTTTTCGAATTTTCCAGATTCTACAAGAGCGCGTTTGAACAAAGTATTTTTATATATTTTGTATGTAACTCCATCTTTTCTAAACTGATTTCTTAAACCACTAATGTCTGTAACATTAATTTTTGAGTAATCAGTAAGATAGACTGCTGTTGCGTTCTGGATTAACTCCTTAGCTTCGGCAATTGATTCTACTTTTTCGTTCTTATTCATTTTTCTCCCGTATCACATTTTATTATTTCGGGTCGGTTAGAAGCTATTATTTATTACGAGCGCGTAAATTCTTTTATACGTTAAGATTTAATTCTTCTTTAGAGATTTTAAGCCCAGGGCCCAATGTACTTGATAAAAACAAACTCTTAACATAAATGCCCTTAGCAGATGAAGGTCTCATCTTAATGATTGTGTTAAGAAATGCTTTAGTGTTATCAACGAGTTTATCTGTTTCAAAATTAAGTTTGCCTAAAGAAGTATGAACTATACCAGTTTTTTCAACTCTAAATTCAATTTTCCCACCTTTTACTTCTTTAACAGCTTTAGCAACATCCATAGTTACTGTGCCGCTTTTGGGATTAGGCATAAGACCTTTTGGTCCTAAAATTTTTCCAAGTTTTCCAAGTTCTGCCATTGAATCTGGGGTGGCAACAATTACATCAACATCTGCCCAGCCGCCTTTTATTTTTTCAAGTTGATCTTCAAATCCAGCATGATCAGCGCCTGCATCCAAAGCTTCTTGAATTTTTGCACCTTTTGCAATTACAAGAACTTTTACTGTTTTACCTGTTCCGTGTGGTAAAGAAACTGTACCTCTTATCATTTGATCAGCATGTCTTGGATCTACACCTAATCTAATTGCACAATCCAAAGATTCTACAAATTTAACTTTAGATTGATCTTTTAAGATTGATATTGCTTCCGGCAAAGTATATTCTTTATCTACATTAACGGATTTAATAATTTCTTTATTTCTTTTTGTGGTTTGCATCTTTAATCACCAATAAATTTAAAAACATCAAATAAATAGCTTATTTATTCTTCTACTGTAATTCCCATACTTCTGGCAGTTCCAGCAACCATGCTCATTGCATGATCAATATCAAAAGCATTAAGATCCGGCATTTTAACTTCTGCAATTTCTTTAACCTGATTTTTAGAAACTTTTCCAACCTTTGTTCTGTGTGATTCCGCAGATCCTTTTTCAAGTTTGGCAGCTCTTTTTAATAGCACAGATGCAGGTGGAGTTTTGGTGATAAAAGTAAAAGATTTATCACTAAATACAGTAATAACAACAGGAATTATCAATCCATCTTTATCTTGAGTTCTTGCATTAAATTGCTTACAGAACTCCATAATATTAACACCTTTTTGTCCGAGAGCAGGACCAACCGGAGGTGATGGATTAGCTTTGCCGGCAGGAATTTGTAATTTTATATATGAATCAATTTTTTTAGCCATTTTTACAACCTATAATATCAAATAATTATTTTTCTATTTCAGCTTGAACGAAATCGATTTCTACAGGTGTTTTTCTGCCAAAAATCGATACCATCACTTTAATTTTCATTTTCTCTTCATTAACCTCTTCAATCAAACCTGAGAAGTTATTGAATGGACCATCTATAATTTTAACAAGATCGCCGCTTCTAAATATTGTTTCCATTCTTTCTGTTGAACTGTCTTGAGAAAGTCTTCCAACTATTCGTCTAACTTCTTCTGGTTGAAGTGGATTTGGATTACCGCCAGTTCCTAAAAAACCCATAACGGATGGAGTGCTTAGAATAAAATCTTTAACCTGATTATCTAAATCTACATTAACTAAAATATATCCGGGGAAAAAATTCTTAGTTTTGCTTTTTTTCTTACCATCTTTAACTTCAAAAACTTTTTCCATCGGAACAAGAATTTCAAAAACTTTTGCTTTTAGATGTTCGTGCTCATTTAGCCCAGCTTCTAAAAAAGTTTTAACCTTTGTTTCGTGACCTGAAAACGTTCTTACAACATACCATCTGGTTTCCATCTAATTCTGCACCTAAAATATCCCTTTAAAAGCTTGATTTATAATCATATCAATTATGTAAGTAAAAAGCGAAAGGACAATACACACAATGATAACAACTTTTGTTGATTCAAGAAGTTCTGCCTTTGTAGGCCAGGTAACCTTTTTCATCTCTTTAACAACATCCTGAAAGAATGCAATTATTTTATCTTTCATAATAACCTTTCAAAATTCTGCACGTCAGGAGGGACTCGAACCCCCAACCTGCGGTTTTGGAGACCGCTGCTCTACCAATTGAGCCACTGACGTATTAATTATTTTGTTTCTTTAAAAATAACGTGTTTTCTAGCAACAGGATCATATTTTTTGAACTCAACGCGTGCAGGATGAGTCCTTTTATTCTTTGTTGTAGAATATCTATAACCAGTGCCAGCACTGCTTTCCAAAACGATTATTTGTCTTATATTGCTTTTTGCCATTTACTTTTCCTTAAAACTATTCAAACCTTTTCTGTTGAGCTGACGACCGGGATTGAACCGGTGACCTCATCCTTACCAAGGATGTGCTCTACCAACT
>JBDTRQ010000354.1:0-2175 GCA_039931535.1 Ignavibacteriota bacterium | reverse complement strand
AAAATTTTATCATTATTTTTTAATAAGCATTAAACAGTTACCAACTTTTCTTTCACCTGTTTGATCTGAAGGATTATTTATAACTTTGTTGTTTATAACCATAGTTGTAGAACCGCCGCCATCAAAGTTTAATCCTTGATAGATCCCCTGCTCAATCATAAGTTCTGCAAAATCCTCTAATGCCATTCCGCTGCTTGATTCTTGTCTTCCATCAACAGTTATAAAATAAATTGTTGTACTGTCTTTGGATATTCCAATTCCGGTTCGGGGATGTTTAACTTTTGAAAATCTTGGAAAAACTCCTTCACTAGTTCTATCAGATTTAATTAAATTAATTCCATCTTTAACTAATTTTGGCCAGCCTCCAACAAGTGTATTTATATTATTATTGATTGGATTAAAACCTAAAATGATTTTTATTGTATCGCCAAATTTTATTTCTCTTTCAAGATAATGCGCAAATTTATTATTTACTGATAAAACATATTGCGAGTTAATTCTAATATTGCCGCCATGAAAAAATGAATCAGAAACAACGCAGTATAAAGTATCAAGATTTTGTTTGATAAGATTTAATGGAGTTTCGCTTGTGTACCAATTATGTGGAGATTGAGGAGTAAACTCTCCTTGAAAGGAATTGTAAAGTGTTATTGAATTACTATCAACTTTAGAGTTTATTCTGTTTATAGATTCTGAAACTCCATCCGCTAAAATTAACTGCCCACTAAAAACAAATTGCTCCATTAAGAATTTGTTCTTATCACTAACTGCAAACTGAGTATTAACAAAATCGTTAAAAGGTGAATCCGTAAACTTAACTGCCTTAACAAACCTACCATTGGAAATCATGTTATTAATAATCTCGCCGTCATCTTCAAAGAAATCTGCGTTAATTGCAGCAACAACATTATAACCAGAATCTGTAAGCGCACTAACCATTTCACTTGTTGTTGCTTTATCATTTAAAAGATTATTTGCTTTAACGGCTCGTAACTCAAAATCATTTTTTGAAAAATCAATTTTTAAAATATCGATCGAAAGTGTATCAATTGTATTAATTATTTTTTTGTGAACAACTCCATTGCTAATAATTTCCTGGCTTGTTGTTATTTGCGGATACGCACTTGCGATTATTAAAATCGAAATGATGATTAGTTTGATTTTCATAAATAATCCTTAAAACATTTTTATTCTTTAATTTAAAATTACAAAATATAATTTACCTTAAACAATCATTCCGGTTTTATAAATCAAAATTATAAAGTTTGCTGATGTATATTTGCACACAATTAATATCATTTTTATCACGATAATTTTATGTCTATAAAAGTTTCTCCCGTTATCCTGTCAGCATTAGAACTTGAAGTTCATTTTGGCGAACAAATCATTTTGGATAAAGCTTCATTAAGTGTTCACGAAGGTGATCGCATAGGATTAGTTGGAAGAAACGGCGCAGGCAAATCTACTTTTCTAAAAATAATATCTGGATTGATACCACCAGATTCCGGTGAAGTTGCAAAGAAAAAAGATTTAGTTATCGGATTTCTTTCACAGGATTTTTCCTTGGATGATTATAAAAATGTTAATGATAACATTTTGGATGGCGCGTCATTAGAAATTGATCTCATAAAACAATATGAAGAAACATCTTTTGATGCTGCGAACAAACATCAGCTTGAAGAAAAAATATTACAGCTTGATTCATGGAATTTAGAAAAACGTATTAATATACTGATTGATTCTTTAGACGCTCCAAAACCTGATCGAGATATCACAACACTTTCCGGTGGAGAAAAAAGACGAGTTGCTCTTTGCAGAGCTTTAATTGCAAAACCTGATTTATTAATTCTTGATGAACCAACTAATCATCTCGATACAAAATCAATTGAATGGCTTGAAGATTTTCTATCCAACTACAAAGGCACTTGCATATTTGTTACTCACGATCGTTATTTTCTTGATAGAATTGCAAACCGAATTGTTGAATTATCAAATGGAGTTTTTTATTCTCATCAAGGCAACTACACGGAATACTTAATTAACAAAGCCGAACGACAAGCAATTAAAGAAGTTGAAGAACGAAAGCGGCAAATGTTTTTAAAGCGAGAACTTGATTGGGTACGGCGTGGACCAAAAGCCCGTAGAACAAAGGCTAAAAGCCGATTAGATACATAT
>JBDTRQ010000353.1:0-3525 GCA_039931535.1 Ignavibacteriota bacterium | reverse complement strand
ACCTGTGATGCTTCGGGTGTTATGCCGCCGATCGCAAAATTAAATCCTGAACAAGCTCAATATCATTTTATAAGCGGTTATACTTCTAAAATTGCTGGAACAGAAATCGGACTTGGAATTGAACCGCAGATAACGTTTTCCGCTTGTTTTGGTGCACCGTTTATGGTACGTCATCCGTATGAATATGCAGCAATGTTAAAGCAAAGAATGTTAAAGCATAAAGCAAATGTTTGGCTTGTAAACACAGGCTGGGTTGGCGGAAGATTTGGAGTTGGTAAACGAATAAGCATTCGTCATACAAGAAATCTTTTAAATGCTGCGCTGGAAGGAAAATTAGATAAAGTAAAATATCGTAAAGACAAATTATTCGGATTTGAAGTTCCGCTAAGCTGTCCAGAAGTTCCTGAAGATGTACTTGAGCCATCAAATTCTTGGGGCAACAAAGATGAGTACTGGAAAAAATACGATGCACTTGCAGCCAGATTTGTAGAAAATTTCAAACTGTTTGAAAAAAATACTTCGGATGAAGTAAAAAAAGCAGGACCTAAACGATTAGGTAAATAAATCAGATTATTAAGGCGGTTGATAGCCGCCTTTTTATTTTAGTTTTAAGCACTGTCCACGATTGACAAATGATTTCCATTTTATTAGGTTAACCTCAGCTAATAAATTTTTATTTATTATAATCTGTCCAACTAATTAATAACCTTAAATAATTTAGGAGTAGTGTATGAAACGATTTCTCCTTTCCTCAGTACTTGTTTTAACTTTCGTGGTACTATCAACAACAGAAATTTTATCACAATGGGCGCCACAGACAAGCGGAATTACAACCCGTTTAAGAAATATTAAAGCAGTAAATGACAATGTTCTTTGGGCTTGCGGAAACAGCGGTGTTGTATTAAAAACAACCGATGGTGGAACTACATGGGTTACTTTAACTTCACCTAATGCAGGATCAACTATGTACAATGTTGATGCATTTGATGCTACAACTGCTTGGGTAACAGGCACAGTTGGAGGATCTGCTGACGTTAGTATCTGGAAAACAACGGATGGTGGCGCTACATGGGTTCCTCAATATAATAACCCTGCAGGTTTTGGTGATGGTTTAAAAATGTTTGATGCGAATAATGGTGTTTATTACGGAGACCCTGATCCAGTTACATCCTCTAATTGGGAAATACTTACTACGTCAAATGGCGGTACAAATTGGAACAGAGTACCAGCTGGAAATTATCCTCCTGCAGATAGCACTGGTGGTGAAGTAGGCGTAGCTTGTAATTTATATACTCTTGGAAATACGGCTTGGTTTACAGCTTATACTGCAGCTGGAACTACAGATTTTGTGTACAAATCAACAAATCAAGGATTAAACTGGACGCGTTCATCATTCCCAGCAATAGTTGGTGGATCAAGTTTTACATCATTTGCTGATCAGAACAATGGACTTATAGTATGTTTAGACAATACTACAGCTACAACAAGTGATGGTGGAACTACCTGGGCAACATCTTCATTACCTGGTTTTGCATTCAGATCTATTGTTAATGTACCTGCTTATGGTGCTCACGTTACCGTCGGCAGTTCTGGTGTTAGTAATTATACAATAGATAATGGTGTTAACTGGATACCTTTAGTAACTGGAACAACTAATACTTTATACTGGCTTGCAACATCAGGAAATTATTGCTGGGCTGTTGGTAATTCAGGTACTATACTAAAATTGGATGCAACTGTGCTCCCTGTTGAATTAACCTCATTCACAGCGATCTCACAGAATCAACAAGTTACTTTAAACTGGTCAACCGCAACAGAAATAAACAATAATGGATTTGAAGTTCAACGAAGTACTGCTAATTCTGAATTTATCACTGTTGGATTTGTAAGAGGTAATGGAACAACAACAAATCAGAGTGAATATACTTATGTGGATAAAAATATTTCTGCTGGAAATTATTCCTATAGATTAAAACAGATTGATTTCAATGGTGTTTTTGAGTATTCAGATGCTATAGAAGTTGAAGTATTAAATCTTGACAGGTATGTACTCAATCAGAATTATCCAAATCCATTTAACCCATCAACTAAAATTGCTTACGTTTTAAAAGAAAAAACAAATGTTAAAATTTTAGTAATGAATGCTCTAGGTGAAGAGGTTGCTGTTCTTGTTAATCAAACACAGGAACAAGGATATCATCAATTAGATTTTAATGCATCTAATCTTCCAAGCGGAATCTATTTCTATTCATTACAAACAGAAAATTATTCCGATACAAAGAAAATGCTATTACTTAGATAATTTCATTTTTTATAGTATTGATTTATTAAAACCGCAGCTAATAACTGCGGTTTTTTATTACCTCATTTAAGTTTTATATTTAATCATCACTTCGATATTATTAACTATTTCAATCAATTTTAGAAGGAACAATCATGAGTATGATAAAAGAATTTAAAGAATTTGCTATGAAGGGCAATGTTGTTGATATGGCTGTCGGTATAATTATCGGCGGTGCTTTCGGTAAAATTATAACTTCATTTGTAAGCGATGTTTTAATGCCGCCAATCGGTTTGATGCTGGGTGGAATGGATTTTTCCAAATTGGCATTAACATTAAAACCCGGCTCTGAGGGCGTAGAACCAGTTTTATTAAAATATGGTGTCTTCATTAATACAACCCTCGATTTTATAATTATTGCGTTTGCAATATTTATGGTAATCAAGGCAATGAATTCGATGAAGAAAAAAGAAGAAGCCGCTCCTGCACCTCCACCAGCTCCAACTAAAGAAGAAGTTTTACTTGGTGAGATTAGAGACTTACTTAAAAAGTAAAGTTCATAATTTTAGAAAAGCCAGATTGTAACAGATGACTTTAATATTTTATTTCATCAAATTAGCTTTAAAGAAATTTAATGTTAGTTCCTTTGCTGTATTTGTTGCATCTACATCAAACTTTGTATTACTCGGATTTGCAAATGCGTGATCAGCATTAAAACTTTTTATAGTAACTTTTTTTCCTGCAGCTTTTAAATTCTTTTCAAGATTTCCATAAACTTCCGGAGTAATCCAACCATCCTGCTCAGCAAAAATTCCAAGCACAGGTGCATTTAAATTTTTAAAAGTTTCAGGAGTGTTTTCAATTATGCCATAATACATAATACAAGCTTTGCCCTGTTTACCAAGCATTATACTTGCCTGCAAAGACCATCCGCCGCCAAAACACCAGCCAAGACTACCAACCGCAGCATCTTTACCAGCAAAATCAATTGCACCTTGAATAATATTAAAAGCTCTTTCATCTTTTACCGATTGCATAAATTTAGCAGCATCTTCCCTGTTTTCGGCTACCTTTCCATCGTAAAGATCAATAGCTAAAATATTTACTTCACCAAGTTTTGCTTTAAGTTCATCGGACTCTTTTTTGATGTAATCATTCAATCCCCACCATTCGTGGAAAATAAAAATAAATTTGTTGGATGGCTTTTCTGATTTGATAAAATATGCGTTGGCAGTTTTGCCATC
>JBDTRQ010000352.1:0-1866 GCA_039931535.1 Ignavibacteriota bacterium | reverse complement strand
AAAAATATGACTGATCCAAACAATTCAAGTGACCCACAGCATCTGGCTTACAAATCAGTTTTTGATGGAGATCCATTTCCTGCGCCTATGGCTCAAACCGGGGTACCAGGTATTTTCGATTTGTTTATGGGAACAAGCAAAGTGATCACTCTGAATTTATTAGCAATGCATTTTAATCAAACCGAAGGAACTTTTGTTGATGTTGCAAATTTGGTTGGTGGAAATGTTCAGCAGGGAAATACGATCACTACCTTTAATGCAGGATATACGATATCAATCCTTAAACAAGTTGTTGGAGAATTTGCCGGAACGCCGTTAGAAACAATGGCAATAAACGCACTAAATGCTCAAGCTAATTTTTTAGTTAATAATTTAATTAATTCTGAAGGAAGATTTTTTAATCAATATGAAATAGGAGTTGGTGCCGATAATTCCCCAACTTTAGTTGAAAATCAAAGTGCTGCGATAAGAGGATTGTTAGCTGCATATCAGATTACTAATGATGCTAATTATTTAAATGCTGCGCAAAGTGGATATGATTATCTAATCTCTCATTTTTATGTTCCATCTGCTCATTCATTTAGAACAGAAGATGGAAACAATATTGCTACATATACTCCATTAAATTTTGCCGTAATTTCAGGTGCACTTAGAGAAGCCAATTTAGTAATAGGCGTATCCGATGCCCCTGCTATATATACAAGGTTCTTCAAAAAAGTAGCTAATGTGATGCAGCTTTCAGAAGACATTGCCACAGGAGAATCAGGTTCTGATTCTGATGGTGACGGTGTTCCGTACATCCCTGAACAACCGAATAATTTGCCACCTGTATTTGCAACTGAAGCAACTTTAGATTTAACAATAACCTCGGTTGAAGATGAAATAGTTCAGGTTACCGATTACAAATTAGAACAGAACTATCCAAATCCATTTAATCCATCAACTATTATTTCATTTGATGTTCCTAATGATACATATGTAAAGTTAAGTGTTTATAACATTATCGGGCAGGAAATTGCTCAGTTAGTCAGTGAAAATAAAAAGGCAGGACATTATCAAGTTAATTGGAATGGTTCAGATAATCTTGGGAATAAAGTTTCTTCAGGTGTTTACCTTTACACATTGAAAGCCAGTGATAGATCATTTACAAAAAAGATGATCCTAACAAAATAGTAAGATCTGGGCATTAAGTTATTTATTTTTAAGGAAGATTCACTCTTGAATATTTCAAGGTGGATCTTTCTTAATATTTATATGATTCAATATTCATTTCTATCATTTTTTTCATTGAGTAAAAGTATAATTTGTCCGTTAATTGACAGACTTGCATCCTGCCAATATCTACTTTTAGCATAGAAATTATTTTTAACAATTTATTATCGAGGTATATTATGTTTTCCAATTTCTCAATCAAGTCAGCGATTATTGCTGGTATAGTTGCTACAGCAGCAATGACAATGTTTACATTTATGGCTCCTCTTATGGGGTTTGAAATGAATATTCCGGCAATGTTAGCAGGCACGATGGGTGCACCAATTGTCGTTGGCTGGATAGCTCATTTTATGATTGGAACAATTTTGGGCGTTAGTTATGCAGTAGTTTTTCTTCCAAACACAAAACAGATAGCTGGGGTTAAAAGTGCTATGTTATTTTCTTTAATTCCATGGTTGATAGCACAAATTATGGTTATGCCAATGATGAGTCTAATGAATGGAGGAACTTACTCAGCTGGATTTTTCTCAGGCTCTGTTATGATTGCAATGGCTAGTTTAGTGGGGCATCTGATATTTGGCATTGTGCTAGGTCTAATGTATAAACCAGCTTTGGTTCCATCACCGTTACTTACGGTGTAATCCCCATCCAATT
>JBDTRQ010000351.1:0-3265 GCA_039931535.1 Ignavibacteriota bacterium | reverse complement strand
CAATTGATATTTCATTAAGTGAAGAGGATAAAAATGCTTTATCACTTGCTGGTGATGATCGAAATAAAGCTGAAAAAACAGGTGTTAAACTCGCTGTCCCAGATTCGCTCGGAATTATAAAAGGTATTTACACAAAAGTTGATACAGTATTTAATGGCGAAGCATTTTCGTATTACGTTTATAATCCCGGTGATTCACTTTCACTTTACTCAGTAAGTTTTAGTTATGTAGGAGAAGGCAAAGGTGACTATACACGACAGAGTTTGGGTTATTATAATTTTGTTGGAATCGGCAACGGAAGTTATTTACCAGTTTTATTTTTACCTCTTCCTCAGCTTAAACAAATGGGCAATATTGTTGTTGATGTAAATCCATTTGAAAATGTAACGCTAAGTTTGGAATACGCCGGAAGTTTGTGGGATAAGAATAGATTATCCGCATTGGATGATAGTGATAATTACGGCTATGCAAGAAACATTTCATTAAAAATTGCGCCTTCTCAAATTTTAATCGGAGATTTAGATTTTGGAAAAGCTGGATTAACTTTTCGCGATAGATTTATTCAAGGTAAGTTTACTTCTTTAGATAGATTTGATGATGTTGAGTTTAGCAGAAATTATAATTCTGCAAATCAAACTGTTCCCAAAGATGAAACACTTCGTGAAATTGGAGTAACACTTCAACCGATTCAGGAACTAACAGTAAATTCCTCAGCAGGATTTTTAAGAAAAGGTGATGACTTTTCTTCAGATCGATATAATAATCTTCTAAGATTTTCTGACTCAAAAACTTTTAATGTTGAATACAATCTTGATTATGTTAAAACAACAAACATCACTTTAAAAAGTAATTGGCTTAGGCATAAAGGAAATGCGTTCTATACTTTTTGGATGTTAAAACCGGGAATGGAATTTCTTGCGGAAGATAAACAGGATTATCAAACTCAAAAAGATTCTTTGCTAAGCAGCAGCCTAAAATATTTTGAGTACTCACCGTACTTAGAACTTTTAGAAATCTCCGGTTTTAAAATGTTAACAAAATATTCTTTGCGTAATGATTATCTGCCTCAAAACGGTGTGATGATTCAGGAATCAATTTCAAAAACTTACTCGCTTGAAATGAATTACAGTGGTGTGCGAGAGGTAAATACAAATCTTGTTTTAACATTCCGCAATAAAACTTACACAGATGATTTTAAGCTAAAAGGATTTTTGGATAACGAAACAATTTTAATCCGCTCGCGTACAAAATTTGGTTTTTGGGATCGACTTCTAAATGGAGATTTATATTACGAAGTATCAACTCAAAAATCTGCCAAGCTGCAAAAAGTTTTTGTACGCGTTGAACAGGGAACAGGTAATTATATTTATCTTGGCGATTTAAATAATAATGGTATTGGGGATGAAAACGAGTTTGAGCCAACTCTGTTTGATGGCGATTACATTCAAGTTACATTGCCAACAGATGAACTTTTTCCGGTTATTGATTTGAAAACAAGTACTCGATGGAAAATAAATTTTTCAGAATTGGTTGATGTTAAAACATTGATTGGAAAAATTGTTAGCCCGATTTCATCCGAAACATATTGGCGAATTGAAGAAAACAGTCGCGAAACAGCTTACGGAAATATTTATCTGCTCAAGCTTTCAACTTTCCAGAATGAAAATACAACCATTCGCGGTTCAAATTATTTGCAGCAGGATTTTTTTCTTTTTGAAAATGATCAGGAACTTTCATTTAGATTTAGATTTACACAGCGTACAGCACTTAATCAATTTAGTTCCGGATATGAACAATATTACAATCGTGAAAGAAGTTTAAGAATTAAATTTAAAATGGTAAAAGAAATTTCAAATCAAACGGATTTAGTTAATCAAAGCGATAATGTTAGCGCACCGATTAACTCAAATAGAATAAGACAAATAAATTCCAATAATGTTATTTCAGAATTTTCATATCGCCCTGATAAAAACATTGAAGTTGGATTTAGAATAAAAGCCGGACAAAGTGAAGATACATATCCAACAACACCAACAGTTATTAATATTAATTCGCAGTTAATCAGATTTAACTTATCTTTTCTTGGAACAGGCAGATTAAGAATTGAAATTGAGCGAAATGAACTTAATGCAAACACCTCTGAAAATGTAATTCCTTATGAGTTAACAAATGGAAACCAGATTGGTAAAAATTATTTTTGGCGATTAAATTTTGATTACAAACTTTCATCATTTCTACAAACAACAATTAGTTATGATGGACGAGTGCAAGGTGCAAATAAAGTAATACATACAGCACGCGCAGAAGCAAGAGCTTATTTTTAATGTACAATGTGCAATGCAAAATGTATAATTAAATTCAATCGTCATCCTGAGCGGAGCCTTGCCTACCGGCAGGCCGGTCTAAGGTTGAAACAAATAAGAATAAAATGAATATAATATCAAATCTAATTGAAGCGCACATTTTCCGTGAACAGAATGGAATTTTAGAATTTCTTCTTCTCAAACGTTCACCAGAACAATACTATCCAAACATCTGGCAAATGGTTTCGGGTAAGATTAAAGAAAATGAAACTGCTTATCACGCAGCGTTAAGAGAAATAAAAGAAGAAACAAATTTAACACCGGAAAAATTCTGGGTTGCACCAACAATTAACTCATTTTACTCATCTGATAAAGATTACATTTGTTTACTTCCTGTATTTGCTTCTAAAGTAAAATTTGATAGCAAAGTTGTTTTGAGCAAAGAACACGTTGAATACAAATGGTTAAAACCCGAAGATGCAAAACAATTACTTGCTTGGGATGGACAAAGAAAATCTGTTGATGTAATTGTTGATTATTATTTAAACAAAAATTCTTTTTTGAATTTTATTAGGATAAAATTGTAGTACTATTTTAATATCAGATTCTCAACAGGATTTATCCTATTGTATTTTAAACGGTTAAAACCGTTAGTGTAGTTTCAATTATCAAAATAAACATCACGATAAATTGCGATGAGAGCCATACAAATCAGGGATACATTTTTTTTATGTTTATCTTCGAAGAGTAATCACACTACACTAAAAAGATTGTGCATTCATCTACTATTTTTCTATTTTTCTGATGTTATTTAATCACATTTTAATCACATTTTAATCAGGAGTAAGTTTTGGGTTTATTAGTTGTAGGTTCACTCGGTTTAGATACGGTTGAAACACCATTTGATAAAGTTGAAGACGCATTAGGCGGCTCAGCAACTTATATTTCGCTTTCTGCAAGTT
>JBDTRQ010000350.1:0-3603 GCA_039931535.1 Ignavibacteriota bacterium | reverse complement strand
AAACCCGGAGCCGGAATTATTCACCAGGTAGTTTTAGAAAATTATGCTTTCCCGGGCGGAATGATGATCGGCACTGATTCACACACTCCAAATGCAGGCGGACTTGGAATGATTGCAATAGGTGTTGGCGGTGCAGATGCTGTGGATGTTATGGCTGGAATGCCTTGGGAATTAAAATGGCCAAAAATTATCGGTGTTAAGTTAACAGGAAAATTAAACGGCTGGACTTCTGCAAAAGATGTTATTCTTAAACTTGCAGGTATCTTAACTGTTAAAGGCGGAACAGGCGCAATTGTAGAATATTTTGGTGAAGGTACAAATTCAATTTCCTGCACAGGCAAAGGAACGATTTGTAATATGGGTGCAGAAATTGGCGCAACAACTTCTGTTTTTCCGTTTGATGAAAAGATGGCTTCGTACTTAAGAATTACAAAACGTGTTGATGTTGCAGCGCTTGCCGAAGGTTTAGCTGATGAGCTTTGTGCGGATAAAGAAGTGTTTGCTAATCCTGAAAAATATTACGATCAAGTTATTGAAATAAATTTAAGTGAACTTGAGCCGCATCTAAACGGACCATTTACACCTGATAAAGCTTGGCCTATTTCAAAAATGAAAGAAGCAGTTAAGAGTGAAAATTATCCCGATAAAATTTCTGTTGGATTGATTGGTAGCTGTACAAACTCCAGTTATGAAGATATTGACCGCTCTGCAAGCATTGCAAAACAAGCTCTCGCAAAAGGATTGAAGGCAAAATCACAATACACAATTACTCCCGGTTCAGAGCAAGTTCGTGCTACAATCGAAAGAGACGGACAGTTGAAAACTTTAACAGACATTGGCGGTTTGATGCTTGCAAATGCCTGCGGACCTTGTATCGGAATGTGGAAAAGAATGGATGTTAAAACCGGCGAACGAAATACAATCGTTACATCTTTTAACAGAAATTTTGCAAAACGTAATGATGGAAATCCTGAAACACTTGCATTTGTTGCATCACCCGAAATTACAACGGCTCTTGCAATAGCAGGAAGTTTATCTTTCAATCCTATCACAGATGAACTTGTAAATGAAAAAGGTGAAAAAGTAAAACTTGATGCACCAACAGGAGAAGAATTACCGCCGCACGGATTTGATGAAGGCGCAGCCGGATTTGTTGCACCTTTAAAAGATGGAAGTAAGGTAGAAGTTAAAGTTGATCCAAAGAGCGAAAGGATACAATTGTTAAAACCGTTTACTCCTTGGGATGGAAAAGATTTAGTTGATCTTCTTGTTTTGTTAAAGGCATTCGGTAAATGTACAACAGATCATATTTCGATGGCTGGACCGTGGTTAAAATTTCGTGGACATCTTGATAATATTTCAAACAATATGTTTATCGGTGCGATAAATGTATTTACAAAAGAAGTCGGCAAAGTTAAAAATACTTTTACAGGTGAAACAAAATCAGTTCCCGAAGTTGCACGCGAGTACAAAGCTAAAGGTGTAAGCTGGGTTGTTATTGGAGATGAAAATTATGGCGAAGGTTCATCGCGTGAGCATGCCGCAATGGAACCAAGATTTCTTGGTGGCAGAGCAATTATTGTAAAAAGTTTTGCGCGCATCCACGAAACGAATTTGAAAAAACAAGGAATGCTTGCACTTACTTTTGCTGATCCAAAAGATTATGATAAAATAAAAGAAGATGATAAAGTTAATTTACTAATTTCATCTTTGGCTCCTGAAAAACAAGTGAAGATGATTGTTAAACACAAAGATGGCAGCAAAGATGAAGTGATGTTGAATCAAACATTTAACGCTGCACAGATTGAATGGTTTAAGGCAGGCAGTGCATTAAATTTAATTGCAAGTAAACAAAAATAACCTACGACAAATTATTCTAAATTTTTAAAGACGATTCATTTGAGTCGCCTTTTTTTATTTCTGCTCTTCGCGTTCTTTGTGAAAACCTTTGAGCACTTTGTGGTAAAAACAGAAACCACTCCCGGTGGGATGGCAAGCCAAAAGGTCACTAAGTGAAATCAACACTACTTAACTTCTGATCCATAAATTTTTTCCAGTAAATCAGAAAGGATTTTCTTTTCTGTGGTTGACAGGGCAGTGGAAATAAAACTGCCTAAAGAATCAATTTCCGGTTTTACTTTTTCCAAAAGTTTTATACCTTTTTCTGTAATGCGGGTCATTGATAATCTTTTATCTGTATCGGAATTAAATCTCTCAACTAATTTTTCTTTTAAAAGTCTATCAATTAAACGTGTAACGTCCGGCGCGGGTTCAATCATTCGGCTAATAATATCGCAGCGCGGATGACCGTTTGGATAAACACCATTAAGAATTCTCAGCACATTATATTGCGGCATTGTTAAACCTGATTTGCTTAAAACCTCTTCGTGTTTTGATCGTAAAAAATATGATGTAACAAAAATATTTAATGAAACTTCCTGATCTAAACTTGCAAACTTGGTCTGCTTAAGCAATTGTTTAAGTATTTCGCCCATAACCCTCTATAAAAACTTAATGTGTTATAACATCGAAATTAATTTAATACCTTTCCAATTCAAAGTTAAATTTTATAACAGTAGTCAAGAATTGAATTGCTTTAGGAGTAGTGGAGTTTTAGTGTAATGAATGAAGAGATTTAATAAAAAGAAATTACACTTTCTAATCTTCTCATTCCAAAATTCCACTTTTCTACCACTCCATCCTAATAATTTGCATAGTATTCTCAAATCATTATTGTTATTTTTTGCTCATCAAAAAAGGAATGCAATTTAGTTTTTATGATTTTTCTTAATCCCGCAATTTTATTTGGTTTGCTTGCCGCTTCCATCCCGGTGATCATACATTTATTCAATCTTAGAAAACTTAAAAAGATTGAATTTAGTACTCTTGCGTTTTTAAAAGAGCTGCAAAAAAATAAAATTAGAAAAATAAAACTGAAGCAATGGATTCTTCTTGCACTGCGTGTGTTGATAATTTTGTTTATCGTCATGGCTTTTGCACGTCCGACTTTAAAATCATTCCAAATTGGTGGAACGACTTCTGCGGCAAAAACCACAGCAATATTTATTTTGGATGATACATTTAGTATGTCTGTTGTTGATCAAAAAGGTTCATACTATAATCAGGCAAAAGAAATTATTAATAAAGTAATTTCTCAGTTGCAGGAAGGCGATGAAGTTGGATTGATTTTGGTTTCTAATCCAAAGAAAGAAACTAAACTAACTTCTAATCTATCTGAGTTTTTGAAAAATACTGATCAATTAGATATAAATTATAGATCCGGCGATATAAACTCAGCACTTGTTAAAGCTGCACAACTGATTTTCGAGAGTAAAAACTTTAATAAAGAAATTTATATTCTATCGGATTTTCAAAAAGATAAAATCATAAATAAAAACAATACAAACGATTTGAGTGAATTACTTAACGAAAGCGTAAAACTTTACTCGTTTGATTTATCTGATAAAGATGTTTTTAATCTTTCCATAGATGAGTTGAAAATCAACAATCAAATTTTTGAAAAGGATAAACCAGTTAGTTTTTCAATTACAATTACAAACAATTCAAAGCAGGATGTAAACAGTGCTGTTGTGTCATTATTTT
>JBDTRQ010000349.1:0-3184 GCA_039931535.1 Ignavibacteriota bacterium | reverse complement strand
AGGGCAAGAAGAACATTCTCCTCGACCTCGGGAACGTGAGCTTCATGGACAGCTCCGGAGTCGGTGAGCTGGTCGGCTGCTTCACCACGGTGATGAACCGTGGCGGCAAGCTCAAGTTGCTCAATCAAACAACGATTTTATTCATAACTCTCAATGACTAGACATTAATGAATAACAAAATTAAAATTCCTACCACACCGCTCGCAGAAAGAATACGGCCGCAAAGTATAATTGATTTTTTTGGTCAGCAGCAATTACTTGGCGCCGGTAAACCAATTCGTTTGATGATTGAGAATGATACTCCATCTTCATTTATTTTGTGGGGACCGCCGGGCACAGGTAAAACTACAATCGCGAAAATAATTGCTAACCAAACAAAGGCAGAGTACTTTCAAATAAATGCTGTATCAAGCGGAGAAAAAGACATTCGTTCCGTTATTGATATTGCAACTCAAAATAAAGATATAAACAAACGCACAATACTTTTTATAGATGAGATTCATCGCTTTAATAAAGCACAACAGGATGCACTTTTAAGTTCGATTGAATCAGGTGTTTTAATTTTGATTGGCGCAACAACAGAAAATCCATCCTTTGAAGTGATACCAGCTTTGCGTTCCCGCGCGCGAGTTTTTGTTTTGGAAGAATTATCCAAGCAGGATTTGGATGACATTTTAAAATCTGCAATTGCTAAAGATGAGTTTTTAAAACAACTAAACATTAAATCTATTGATGAAGATTTTCTGATTTATCTTTCTGGCGGCGATGCAAGAATAATGTTAACAATTTTTGAAGCAGCATTGATTCAGGAGATTGATAAAGATGAATTCATCCTTACAAAAGAAATATTTGAAAACATCGTACAGAGAAAAAATATTTTGTATGATAAAGGCGGCGAGGAACATTACAATGTAATTTCCGCATTCATAAAAAGTATTCGCGGAAGTGATCCTGACGCAGGATTGTATTGGATGGCACGAATGTTAGAAGGCGGTGAAGATCCATTATTTATTGCAAGAAGATTAATTATTCTTGCATCTGAAGATATTGGAAATGCCTCACCAAATGCACTGGTACTTGCGGAAGCAGCTTTCAGCGCAATTCATAAAATTGGCATGCCGGAAGCAAGAATAATTCTTGCTCAATGTGTTACCTATCTTGCATCATCACCCAAAAGCAATGCTTCCTATATGGGAATAGAAAACGCACTAAATGAAGTGAGAAAAAATCCTATAGCCAAAGTGCCAAATCATTTGCGAAATGCTCCAACTAAATTGATGAAAGAAATTGGATACGGAAATAATTATAAGTACGCACACGATTTTGAAAATCATTTTGTAGAAGAAAATTATTTACCTGATGATTTGAAGAACAAGCAATTTTATTTTCCAACAGAAATTGGACAGGAAAAAAGATTGAAAGACTGGCTTAAGTTTTTGTGGAAGACTAAAAAAAAGTATAAGTAATTTCTTACATCAGCATAAACATTTTACCGGGTAATTGTTTTACCATTCCTTTAAACTCTAGCGAAAGCAAATTAACAAGACAATCAGAAGTTGATAGATTGGTTTTTTCTGCGAGCGTATCGATGTGCAGCGGTTCGTTAATCAAACAATTATAAATTTTTTCTTCAAAGATTGTTAAATCTTTTTGCTGCTTTGGAATATTTTTACCAAGTATGGGTTTTAATTTCAGTTCAAGTTCTTGTAAAATATCCTCAGCACTTTTTATTAATTCTGCTTCACCTCTCTGGATAAGCATGTTTGTGCCTTCAGATTGTTTTACGCCAAGGTTGCCAGGTATTGCAAACACTTCTCTGTTTTGATCAAGTGCTAATCTTGCTGTCTGCATTGCACCGCCGGTTATTGCAGTTTCAATTACAAGCGTCCCCAGACTTATTCCGGAAATTATTCTATTACGTTTTGGAAAATTTTCTGCATTGGGAATTGTGCCAAGATTAAATTCAGAAATGATAACGCCTTTTTCTTTAATTTCATTAAACAGCTTTTTATTTTCTGCTGGATAAATTATATCCAAGCCTGATCCAATAATCGCAATTGTTCTTCCATTATTTTTTATTGCGGATGAATGGGCAACGGAATCAATGCCGCGCGCCATTCCACTTACGATTGTAATATTCTGTTCAACTAAATCTGAAACAATTTTTTCTGTTTGAATTTTTCCATAGTTTGTCGGCATTCGTGTTCCAACAACGGCTATAGAATATTTATCTTTTTCATCAAACTGACCGATCATAGATAAAACCAATGGGGGATCATAAATCTTTTTAAGAAGCGGTGGAAAATCTTCATCCCAAACTGTAATAATTCTGCCGCCAAGTTTTTCTAATGTTTTTAATTCTTGTTCAAGAAATTTTTGGATTGAATCTTTTTGTGATGAAATTTTTCGGATGCGTGAGGCAAGTTCTTTACTTATGCCTTCAGTTTCAACAAGCTCAGAAGTTGATGCAGTAAGTACATTGGATAATTTTTTAAATTGTGCAAGCAGATTTCTAATCTTTGCAGGACCAATTCTATCTACAGAAAGAAGAAGATAAAGATCGGTTAGTTGATCAAAGTTTAATTTACCCACAAAATCTGCTTTAAATTTTAGACTTAATTATCAGAATTTATTTTGATCGATTGATCAATTTCTTTTTTTCTATAAAGAATTGATGCAGGCATTACAACAACAAATCCAAGAAAAAGAAAAATGGGAGAAACTACAAGCGAGGATGAACTATTCCATTCACCAAGACTCATAAAATAAAATCCTAAAATTATAAGCAGTGCTCCTAATCCAAACAAAATATAATTAGTTTTTTCCCAATAAATGTTAAAGGGAGAAGGAAGTGCTTTTACAACGGTTTTTACATTTTTCTTTTTTGTTTTTACTGCCATAAATACTCCGGGTTTAAAATAAGAACCCGGTGATGGGGAATCACCGGGCCTGACTCATTCATATCAAAGGGCAGGGGAGAACCCTTTGAAAGAGTCGATTGAAAAATAATTTGATAAATGTTATTTGTCAAGTATTATTTAATATTAATTATTTACTTATCTGATACACTATTTTTCTAATAGTATCAAATTGTAAATAAGGATATTCAGCTCTTATTGCATCAATAGCATCACCGGCACTTAATTTTCCGGATCTAAGCTGTTTAAATTTTTTCCTAATCTGA
>JBDTRQ010000348.1:0-11280 GCA_039931535.1 Ignavibacteriota bacterium | reverse complement strand
TATCACGAAATTGCAGCACAAGATGATTTTGAAGTTGAACTTGATGTTGATTTAATTATTCCGCCCGCTGATAGACTTGGCAAAAAAGTTTTAGAGTTTAAAGATGTTGGAATAAAACTTGGTGAAAGAGTTTTAATTAAAAACTTTAATTTCATTTTTGAACCTGGAAGAAAGATCGGAGTTGTTGGACAAAATGGAGTTGGCAAAACTACTTTGCTTAAAATTATGCTCGGAAATATCGTTCCATCTTACGGAAAGTTAGAGGTTGGTGAAACAACTTTATTTAATTATGTGGATCAGGCAAGACTGCTTTTAAAAGATGCTGACACTGTTATTAAAGCAATCGGTGATGGAAGTGAAACTGTAAGATTTGGTAAACAGCAATTAAGTATTTGGACTTACTTAAGAAGATTTCTTTTTACTGATGATAGAATTAATACTTTAGTTGGAAGACTTTCTGGCGGAGAAAAAAGCAGGTTAACACTTGCAAAAATTTTATGTAACGGCGGTAATTTTCTTATGCTAGATGAACCAACAAATGATCTTGATCTTCCAACTTTAAGAATTCTTGAAGAAGCATTATTAGCTTTTGATGGCTGTGTTGTAGTTGTAAGTCACGATAGATATTTCTTAAATCGTATTTGTGATGGAATTTTAGCATTGGAAGGAAATGAAGAAATTTATTACAGCGAAGGCGGTTATGATTTTTATATTGAAAAGAAAAACAAACGTGTAAAAGACATCCAAACATCAAAACCAAAAGAAGGTGCAGAAGACTCCAGAGTAAAAACCAAACAGAAAAAATTAAGTTACAAAGATGCACTTGAGCTTGAGGGAATTGAAAAAAAAATTATGCAGGCTGAATTTGAGGTAAAAAATATTGAAAAAATATTTTCCTCACCTGATTTTTTTGAAAAGCATGCATCTAATACAAATGAGCTAAATCAAAAATTAGAGGAAGCAAAACAGATCATAAAAAACCTTTATGAGCGTTGGGAGGAATTAGAGAATCTGAAGAGCAGATTGAGTTGATAATTTAGTTAGCAAAGATTTTTTATTAGTTTTTTTTACGATTTTATGATGAAATGCTGAATAACTGCCTGAAATATTTCTTTCCATGCATTAAGACTCGATTTCCATGCATTATTGATTGAACTGAAGTTTCATTTTTTACAAATAATCTAAAGATATCATATTGAATACTGCTGGCACAATTCTTAACGTGATAAATGCAAATAATGGAAAACAATTTATCACAAACTAAAAAGGAGATCAAAATGAAGTTGTCTGAATTCGTAAAGAAAAACCTCTTACCATTACTGCTACTGGTATTAGTATCTTTTTTCATTGGCTGTCAAGACGATACAACGGTTCAAACTACTGAAGAAATCACAACTAATCAGCAGGCTCTTGAAAAACTTGTTGATGAAGATTCTGCACTTACCTCATTTGAACCAAATTATAACGAAGATGGTGAGATGGATATTCTTCAAAAAACTAATAGTGCAATCTATCCGTTTAGAGTCGGTCATAAAATGCGATTGGTTAACAGAACAGTTTCCATAACATTTGATGGTGATACTGCTTATGGTTTAGTTACAAAAACTTTTGAAGGTGTCTTATATATAAAGGGGTCCTATGATCCAAATGCAACTAATCCTGATACCTTAATCACAAAAGCTTTTACATCGGTTGTAACAAGAAATGTAGTATTTGTTAAAATTGCTAACACAGATTTCCCAAGAAGAAACTGGAAGATTACGGCAATTTCTTTACCCGAAGGTGGAACTCAAAGTCCCAATATGGATATTAAAAAGCTAACTTCATTTTTACCTAATGGAGATACATTAGTAATCAACTCCCCTAATGATTACTACTTAGTAAGAAACTGGGGTCACTGGTGGAGATGGCATAACCTTCCGGTCGTTCCACGAAATTCCGATGTTCTGTTAAGAGTTGAGTTAACAAGCGCGTACGCAGTTACAGATTTTGTAACACTTACATTTGGTGCAGATCGGTTCGGGCTACACAGAGCAAAAAGGAAGTTTGAACTGATCTCTTCCAATCAAAATGGAAATATTTTTGAAAAAGTTTATGAGCAAACCTTTACAACGAATCAATTTCCGGGATTCTATCATGCTATTATAAATGGTATGCCCAAACAAGTTGTTTTTGATGATGCAACTCCGGTTGAAATGGAGTCCTGGGGCATTCCATATTTTGTTAGACCATAATAGCTAAACCATTTTGCAAACCCAATTTCTAAACGGAATTGGGTTTGTAAATTTTGTTTTTATTTTTACTTGAATTTAATAATTGAAAAAACTGATGAATAATAGTAAGTTCATTGAAATGAAAAAATATATTTTATACATCCTTATTGGTATTGCAGTTGTTTATTCTGGCTGCGATAAGCCAAGCCCTACAGAATTAATAAATGATCCACATGTATCAGAAAATCTGGATTTAGAGATCATTACAAAAGATATTAATAATGAATTTTATTCTAATGGATTTGATACGAGTGGTATTACAGTAGATATTCGTAATTATGCAAGCATTATATCTGTTAGCGGAATAAAACTTACTAGAAACGGGCGTACTGATAATATATCTTCTGCCTTAACATTTTTATTTGATAAATCGAAACCGTTTAAATATAACGGAACTATACTTGGATACAACACAATAACTCCAGGTATTATTAAATTTAATGATGTAACCGCTCGTTTAACTAATTATCGTGTACGTTACCGTGAAGGTGGTGTATTTATCGATACTGTTTTGGGTAAAAAGTATGAGTTATTTAATATCAATGGAAGTTTATTTAATGATCAATTTACGTTTCCTTATAATTCATCAATAGCATTTTTTTATAATCCATTTATCGGTCAATCCATGAGTTTTGATATTAGTACTCCGTATGAAATTACAGGAAATGTACAATTTGTTAAAACTCAAAATCAAAATAATTTTAATGCTGAACTTAATTGGGATGCAGGAAATACTAATAAATTTTCAATAATTATTGGAGGAATTAGAACTTCTAATGAACAAAACTTTCCATTTTTTAGAATAAAGACCAGAGATGATGGACATATAGTTATTCCGAATTCTATTTTAAAAAATATACCTCGGAATATATTTGGTAAAATTTCATTTACGTTTATTAGAAAGTTCGATAAACTCACCAATCTTCAAAACACAGATCTTTATGTAGTATCGCAAAGTATACATACAATAATTGTAGAGATTCCTTGAGATTAGTTTACATTACAGGCATACTTATGCTATCATATTTTTCTACATTTGCTCAGTCATCATTCGGACTAAATGGAATGCTTGGAATTTCGGGTGAATCATTCACCTCTATGAACTCATTTGAGTATAATCCATCAAATTATTCTGTTATTAAAGATTGGGGATTTTCCTTTACATACGGTGGTGAGTTTGCAGAAAAACTCTCCAGTAATTTATATCAAATAACAACCGCAAAAAAATTTAAATCCCATTTTTTCTCTTTAAGATATACGCCAGGTTATCAAAAAGAATTTGTTTTTAGATCCGCAACCAGTACGGGCGATAGTACAAATGAACAAATAAATCTTGAATCAAAATATTTATATAAAGAACTTTTTGGATTCGGATATTCCTATAAAATTAATAAGGATGTAAGTGTTGGATTTAATGGAAGATATTTTAAGCAGGATTTTACTGAGGAAATAATTACAGCCATTTTTTCTGACACTCTTTATCTTGTAAAAGAATCAGATGTAGATAATTCTGATTTTTGGAAGTTTGATCTTGGATTGATTTGGCAGCCCCATGATAAACTAATTTTTAATTTTGCTACTAGAAACCTTTTAATTTTCAAAAACAATTTAGAAAATCAGAGTAATAATAAGTTTGAAATCAAAACCAATAAATCCATTATTATTGGAATTAATTACAATCCAACCAATAATTTGATTTTTAATCTTAATTATGAGAGTGAAAATTCTTTTTTAACCGGATTTACGTATTTAATTCCAATTAATAATAATAAAATCGGGTTTGCTTTTTCAGCTTTCCCCGATGCTCATCAAAAACCATTTATAGCAGGCATTAATCCGGCAGTTATTTTTATTTCAAAATATTTTGATCTATCACTGACATACATAAAATATTTTAGTGATAGAACAACTATAAGCAGTTATTCAGATTTTACAGAGAATGGGATTTCAAATATCCTGCATAACAAATACAGTTATGATAAACTTTTGTTGACTACAAATTTCAAATTAAATACTATTGCTGAGCAGCGCGCAAAAATTTTGGATATAGAAATAGAAAATAATATTTACCCTGCGCTCAGTGATAAATATATGGATACCCCAATTGCCAAAGCAAAAGTTTTAAACTTAACTAATGAATTTATAGAAGTAAAACCATTGATGAGTATGAATGGTATAAGCTCTAATAAATTCCAATCCCCTATTGTATCTATCGCCCCAAATGATACAGGTGATATAAATTATTATTTGTCAATTCCAGAAGATTATTCGAAAGTTAATCCTGAAATAGTTTATGCAGATTTTTATATTAACACTGTTAATGATGATTTTGATGATGAATATCAAAAACCGATTCTGGTGAACAGCATTAATGCTTGGGACGGAAATGTTCATAACTTAAAATATTTTGTTTTTCGGGACATGGATTTTTCTATAAAATATGCTAAAGCAATTTTAGCAAAACACAAACCTGAAATTGATACCTTAACCGATGCTACCTCTGATTTTTATAAAGCTAAAATTATTTTTAATGCTTTTATTGAAAAATTAACTTATACATCGGATCCACGAGCCTCCGTAGAATATGTACAATATCCCAAACAAACTCTGGAATTAAAAGGCGGTGATTGTGATGACCTAAGTGTCTGTTACGGTTCTTTGTTAGAAAGCATCGGAATCGAAACTGCTTTGGTAGATTATAAAAATAGTTCAACCGTTAAACACGTTAATGTAATGTTTAACACTAAACTTTTACCTCAACAGGCTTTTTTAATAACAGGTAACGATACAAAATATTTTATTAGAAAAAATGAATTGGGAATAGCCGAAGTTTGGATTCCAATTGAAACAACTTCCCTCTCTGATTTTGAAAGTGCCTGGATTCTAGGCTCAGAAAAATTTCAAACAGAGGCAATAAATGAATTTGGGTTGCTAAAAGGAATGATCGAAATAATTGATGTAAATTAATTCTTAAGGATAATTATATGATAAAATTTATTTTATTTTTTTTATTTTCAATTGTGGTTGGTTACGCTCAATCATTTGATGTTGAAAAATTATCAGGTAATGTTAAAATATTATCAAGCGGTGATGAAACCTGGCAGCAGTTAAAACCGAAAATGAAATTGGACGGTAACACAATCATAAGCACCGATATCAACTCATCTGTAACTATTAAAAATGATAGAATTCGATTCACATTGAAAGAATCTTCAGCTATTACAGTTTCTAATCTCAAAAAAATTAGTTTGGATGAACTGTTAATGGCTTTGGCTATGGAAAATGTATTGAATACACCAAGAAAAAAAGGCAGCAATAAATCTGATAACACAGCAGTTTATGGAGATAAAATTTCTTCTAATACCCTAACAACATTACAGTCTAATGATTTTGGTGTAAAAAGAATAAATGGCGCAAAACAGCTGGTAGATAATGGACTGAAAGAATCTGCCATCATCACTGTACAGGAAATTTATAGAAAATATCCTACGACAAAAAAAGACACTAATACTCGGATTTATTTTTCCGACATTTTGTTTGAACTTGGATTGTATGAGGAAGCCTACGATGATTATGCGGATATTAGTAAAACGCTTGACCTAAGTAATGAACAGAAAAATTATATTAATGAGAAACTAGAACAAATTTCTAAAAAACTAATTAATAAATAAGTTAATTATCCTGTTGCATTTTTTTTATCACCGCATCTAAGTATTTATGATATTTTTGCGGAAGGTTTTTATACTTTGAACTTAATTTTGATTTTATCTCCTCAAATTCGGAATGCCGGTTTATTTCTACATCTTTTTTAATATTTTCTATCCAAGTTTCTATTTTAGATTTTACGCGTCTTAATACTTCTTCCTTCTCACTAGCTGCTATGGTAAGAATAGTACTTTGTAAATCAAAATCATTTTTAACTAATATTTTAAGTGAAAGTCCTCTAAAATTTTCAGCAACGAGTGTTCGGTTAACAGTCCCTAATTCTTTTGCAGTTTCATTTATCGAAGAATGAGAAAACATTTTACTTCTTAATGATTCTAAAACCAGATCTTCAAAATTTAGTTTTGTACTTTTTATAATTTCTTCGGGCAAATCATCAAGTTGAATCAGATCTCTGTTCTCGGCATCACAAAAAACTTTTGCACGACTTATAGTAGATTCTAATTCTCTTACATTACCGCGCCATTCATAATCGTTTAAAGATTGTAAAACGGATAACGAAAGTTTATACTTTTTATTATCACAATGACAAAAATATCTTGCTATCGATTCTATATCTTCTTTTCTTTCTCTTAAGGAAGGCATATTAATATTGATTACGTTAAGACGATAATACAAATCCTCTCTAAACTTTCTTTCATTAATCAGTTGTTTAAGTTCTTTGTTAGTTGCAGAAATAACTCGTACATCTGTTATTGCAGTATTTACAGAGCCAACTTTATCATATTCACCAGATTGAAGTACACGTAGAATCTTAACCTGAAAACTTTCTGAAGTCTCACCAATCTCATCTAAAAATATTGTGCCTTTATTTGCTAATTCAAACTTCCCAACCTTATCAGCAATAGCACCGGTGAATGCTCCTTTAACGTGCCCAAATAATTCACTTTCCAGTAGTGACTCAGTAAGAGCTGTACAATTTATTGCAATAAATTTTTTATCCTTCCGATCACTTAAAGCATGAATTGCTCTGGCAGCAAGTTCTTTTCCAGTTCCGCTTTCACCTGTTAGAAGAATTGTGGCATCTGTTGGTGCGGATTTCTTTATTAAGTCAACAACATTTTTCATCTTTGTTGATTTATAAACTAAGCCTAAAAAGTTTTCTTCAAAACTTGTTTCGCAATATTCAGCTTCCTTCTGATCATTTTCATTTTCTTTTAGTCTTTCAATATCTTCTTTTAAACTTTCAATTTTTTCAAGTAGCCTTTCTGTTTTTTGTTCAGATGCAGTATTTAATTTTCTTTCTAAAGTTGTTAGTGTTTTTTCTTTATCAACTAAAAGATTTTTTAATAATTGAGATTCGTTATAATATCCCGATAATTGATTTTTCTTATCAACAACTGTAAAATAAATATCGGATATGAATACAAATATTAATGGGATCAATACAAACGAATAAGCTAATTCTATGTAGTAAAACTTGGATAGAAAAAATATTATTAATAGTGGTGCTGTAAAAAGAATTGAATAATAACTGAATTTCCTATTTCTCCCAAACAGTAGTATAATAGACAAAACAACAAATAATGATAATAAATATTTTGACAACTGATAAAATGAATCATTTATGTATGTTTTGTTTAATAGATTATCTAAAGCAAAAGCATGGAGAGCTACACCAGGCAACTGTTCATCAAAATTAGTAACAAACACAGATGCTAATTGCGGGTCACTAATTCCGATTATAACAATTTTATTTTTCAGATTATTTAGTTTTGGATCATTGGTTTGTACTAATTGTAAAAATTCCACTAAAGAATAGTTATCAAATTTATTCCAAGAACATGTGAAATTAATCTTGATCTTTTTTGGATAAAATCTACCTTCGCCCAATAATCTTATGCAAAATGCTTTCTCAATTTCATTTTGATTTTCTATTTCAAGTGGAATTTCAATTCCGTCATCTTGTACAAAGTTTATATGTCCTGTTGGAATATTTACGTTTATAAGTTTAGGGCTAGGAAAACTTAATGAGTCTGTAGTAAAGACATCATTTTTACGGTATATGCTTCCTGCGATTGAACTTAATATAACATCGTTAGCCTTTTCTATTTCCCTTTGAAGTACACGATCATAAATTGCTTGAGAGACAAATTTTGAACTCAAAAATACTTCCAGGCCTATCGTTTTAACTCTATACTTTGAAAGAGCATTGATTAACAATGCATAGTAACTTCTTTTTAATGGCCAAGGACCAAGTCGTTCAATATCTTGTGAAGTGATGTGAATAATTACGATGGATGTATCAGGTTTTTGTTCTCCAGCAATGCTATTGAATGACGATAATAAAAATGAATCAACTGAAGTAGGGATTTTTTGAAATAAAATTAATCCTGCAATAACTGCAAAGGCAATTAATAATCTTATGAGTGTGTTCCTATTCATTCAATTATAAAATAGTTTTACTGTTTTAGTGCAGATTTTAATGTTGGAATATTAATAGTCATAATCAAAAATAATTTGCCCATTAAAGTAAAAAGAATGAGGCTGTCTCAAAAAGCCTCTGATTGTCAGTCAGTCAGACATTGCAGATTGTCGAAGACGAAAATTTTATTCCAAATTCACAATTCGTCAGTTCGCCCCGGCGAACTTTGTGACATAAAGATTTTCTTTTTGAGACTGCCTCTTAAACTCAAAACAATTTATCAATGCAATTAATGATTAGTTAATATTCTTAATGAAAGAAAGAAACTCATCTGCGTTTACAAAACCAGTTAACCTTTTTATTTCATTACCTTTTGAATCAATAATAATTACAGTTGGCATACCAATTATATTAAATCGTTTTCTTAGCTGTTCATTTGTATCATCGTTTTTTGTCATATCAACTTTGTAAACGGTAAAACGATCAAACTCTTTTAAAACAAGTTTATCAGAAAAAGTTAATGCATCCAACTCTTTACATGGAATGCACCAATCAGCATAAAAATCTATAACCATTCTTTCATTGTTTTTTAAAGAAGCTTCATAATTTTCGATACTGAATTTTTTCCATTCCGGTTCAAGATGTTCACTTGGAATTAAAGCATATACGGAAATAGCTAAAACAATAACAGAAAAAACTATTTTAAAAGTTCTAAATCCTTTTGCACTGTTGGCTGTCTTATCAACAAAAAGCAAAATGATGGCAGCAATAATTCCAAATATCGGAAGCAGGTAACCTTGAATTACTTTTGGTAAAATCGGATCTAAAAAGTAAATCGCCATACCAATTAATAAAAATCCAAAAATATGTTTTACGCCTTCCATCCATAAACCAGCGCTCGGCAAACTTTTTATCTTACCGGAAAAAATAGCGAGCAGCAAATATGGAAAACCTAATCCGAGTGCAAGAACAAAGAACATTAGGAATCCATACATCACATCGCCTTTTGCTGCAACATAGGTTACAAGCCCAAGAATAACGGGTCCAATACAAGGAGCGGCAACAATTCCCATAGTTAATCCCATAAAAAATGCACCAAAAGCTCCTCCCTTTGCACCGCCGGCTTTTGCAACTAATGAATCTGGAAGTTTAAATTCATAAACACCAAACTGACTTAAAGCGAGAGCGATAAAAACTAAAACGATTACAATAATTACAATAGGATTTTGAAGCAGTGAACCAAACACCGCACCGCTTAATGCTGTAATCACTCCAACGACAGAATACGTTAGCGCAATGCCAAGCATATAAAGTAAGCCGAGCATTGCTAATCTTCCGGTTTTACCTTCGGCTTGCCCGCCAAAATATCCGATGGTAATTGGGATTAATGGATAAACACACGGAGTTAAGTTTAGTGCTAAGCCCCATATAAAAACGAAAATTAAACTAAAAATAATTCCGCTGTTTTCTAATGTTGATGCGATTGAACTATCATCATTTTTTTCAGTAGTTGTTATAACATTGTTAGCATCATTTAAGTTTTCATCAATGGCAGAAAGCGAGTCATTATTTATTACGATTTCTGTTTGAGAAGTTACTGAATCATCTTTTACAATTTCATCATTTGAAATTATTTCAACTTCAAACTCGGTTGTAGTTTCATTGGGCGGCAAGCAGGAGTTATCATTGCAGGCTTGATATTCAAGAGTAACAACCACTTTACTTTTTCCAACAACAGCATCTTTGTTTGCTTTGAATGTTAACTTTGCAGTTTCATTTCCCTCGTAAACAGAAACTAGTTCTTCTGAGAATGATAATTTTATTTCATTTGCATGTGGATACTCAATCTCTATTAATTTTACAGTATTAGATTTTGAGGTTAGCACACTTGGGATTAAAAATTCGTCATTAGGTTTGTTCGAATTCATGTGCCAGCCGGAGTTGATTGTTATTGTTAAAGTAACGGATACCGGTTCACCTTGATTTACTTTTATGGTTTTTTCGACCACACTTAATTGAACAACATCCTGATTTTGAGCAAAGACTTGTAAACCTAAGATCATAAAAATAATTATTGAAATACCAATTATTTTCTTGCTTATAAAATTCATTTATAATCCATTTTTTTTATAAAATAACTATATAATAACAAATCACTAATACGAATATTAAGATGATATCTCGGGTTAAAAGGTTTCAAATCAATTACTTTGGATATTTTCATTCTTACCAAGAAGAATTGGATCACCAAAACCAACATTCTTTAATCCCTCCAATTGTGTTGCTTTATTTCCACTATCAAATAAATCATCTTATCTCTTCTGTAAATTATTTCCAAAAATTATGTAACAATATACAATACTAATAAAATAAAGTCCCAGGCAATAAAAAGGTATATTGAAGAATCGGAATCAAAAATAAAAAAATTGTGATTGGTAATTTTCAATACAAACTGATAATATTGAATGAAATCTTCGCAGGATAAATTCCTATTTGACGCAATGGAATTTTGATAACACTAAAATACAATATGCGGTTGGAGTCGGAACGGCGGGATTTGAACCCGCGACCCCTTGAACCCCATTCAAGTACGCTACCGGACTGCGCCACGTTCCGAATATTTATAATTTAGAAACTAAAAATTCTAATAAATTTTTTACTTCTTCAAGATCCTTTTGTAATGAAGTTTTTGTATCACGCACTACTGATTGGATCTCAGGCGCATCGGATACAGTTCCAACTTCGCTTTCAGCGGATTGAAACGCTTTTTCGGGTGCATAATTTTCCATTATCTTTTTTGCACCTTCTATCGTGTATTTACGTTCTCTTAAAAGAGTTTTGATATGAAGTATAAGCTGGATATCCTTGTTTGTGTATATCCTGTTTCCCGCTCTGTTCTTTTGTGGCTTTAACTGTTCA
>JBDTRQ010000347.1:0-4080 GCA_039931535.1 Ignavibacteriota bacterium | reverse complement strand
TCTGTAATCTCATAAGAATCACTTTCAGGATGAATAGTTGACATCACACCCTCAAAATTTTCTGAATTCATATAATCAGTGTTTGCTTGAATCGCTTCTTCGGGAGTTGCGTAGTATGGATTGCTGTTACAGCTAACAAAAAGAATTAATGATAATATTGATTTAAAAATAATTTTGTAAATAAATTTTGGGTTCATGAATATCAGTTCAATTATTTATTAGGAACATCTAAATCTTTACAAATTTTCTTGGCAAGAAAATCATTTATTTCATTATGTCTTGGTATAGTTGAAACTCTATTAGTTTTGGGATTTAAATAGACTGTATGCTTACTGCCTTCACGAAGAAATACACATCCATTTTTTTCAAGATTAGCTATTAAGGTTTTTCGTTTCATTTATAAAATGAAAAGTTAATAGGTTCTCTAATTACATTTTTATCTGCAATAATTTCGTTTAGTAAAACTCTGTTCGATTCTAACACAAGTTGAATTGCCTCCTTTAAATTTTCTCGAACTTCTTCAATTGTTGCTGCCTGGGTATTTGCACCAGGAATTTCTTCTACAAAACCAATGTAGCCTTCTTCAACCTTTTGAATTATTGCTGTATAAGACATTTTGATATACTCCTTTTATGATTTACTATTCGAACAAAAGTATATAATAAAATTTTGAAAAGAAATTAAATATTCATTTCTTTTTTTACTTCCGAAAATTTTTCAACTGCAAAATCTAAATCTTCTTTTGTGTGTGCAGCAGAAATTTGTACTCTAATCCTTGCAGTTCCTTTTGGAACAACAGGAAAGAAAAATCCAACAACATAAACTCTGCGCTCTAACATTTTTGAAGCCATAGTTTGTGCAAGCACGGCATCGCCAAGCATAATTGGTACTATCGGATGAACACCATCTTTAATATTAAATCCGGCAGCTTTAATTTTTTCTCTAAAATATTTTGTGTTGTCTTCAAGTTTATCACGTAAGTGTGATGTTGCGCTTAACATTTCAAAAACTTTTAATGATGCAGCAACAATGTTTGGTGCTACTGTGTTGGAAAATAAATAAGGTCGTGAACGCTGTCGAAGTAAATCAACAATTTCTTTTTTTGCAGATGTGTAACCACCGCTTGCACCACCGAGTGCTTTTCCGAGTGTTCCTGTGATAATATCAATTCTGCCCATTACATCGTTGTGTTCGTGAGTTCCTTTTCCGTGTTTGCCCATAAATCCCACAGCGTGAGAATCATCTACCATAACCATTGCACCATATTTTTCAGAGATATCACAAATATCTTTTAATGGAGCAATCAATCCATCCATAGAAAAAACGCCATCAGTAGCAACTAAAATAATTTTTGCTTTATTTAATTTTGCTTCTTTTAATTTTTCTTCAAGATCATTCATATCGCAATTTTTGTAACGATAGCGCTGAGCTTTACACAATCGTATTCCATCTATTATACTTGCATGATTTAATTCATCACTTACAATTGCATCATCTTCGCTGAGCAATGTTTCAAACAATCCACCGTTTGCATCAAAGCAGGAGGTGTAAAGTATCGTGTCTTCCATTCCAAGAAACTCTGAAATTTTCTTTTCCAATTCTTTGTGGATTTCCTGTGTACCGCAAATAAATCTAACAGAGGACATTCCAAATCCCCAATTATCAAAACTTTCTTTTGCCGCTTTAATAATTTCTGGATTGTCTGCTAAGCCTAAATAATTATTTGCACACATGTTTAAAACTTGCTGTCCAGTTGTAACCGCAATGTGAGCACTTTGTGGTGTTGTTATAATTCTTTCTTTTTTATAAAGTCCTTCTTTTTCAATTCCGGCTAAAATGTTTGCGTAATGTTGTTTGGTTTCTGAGTTCATTTTATTCTTTCAAATTTTTTATTGGTTTATTTTACCGCAAAGTGCATAGAGATTTTTCACAGAGTTCACAAAGAAATACTTAGTGTACTTTGTGAATACCTTTTCCCGAAGGGATGGCAATGCCAGAGTTCTTTGTGTTTAATGCTTTAATTCCAATCCAAAATAACTTTGCCGGAATTTCCGGATTTCATTATTTCAAATCCTTGCAGGTAATCATCAATTTTAAATTTATGTGTAATGATTGGCGAAATATCCAATCCACTCTGCACCATTGCCTGCATCTTATACCATGTTTCAAACATTTTTCTGCCGTAGATACCACGAATATTTAATCCGTTAAAAATAACTTTTGTCCAATCCACTCCGGCGTTTGATGGAAGCAGACCAAGTAGCGCAATGCTGCCGCCATGAAACATAACTTCAATCATATCTTTAAAAGCATTTATGCTGCCGCTCATTTCTAATCCAACATCAAAGCCTTCTTTCATTCCAAGTTCATTAAAAACATCTGGTAATTTTTCTTTAGTTACATCAACAGCTCTTGTTACACCGATTTTTCTTGCAAGTTCTAATCTGTATTGATTCATATCAGTAATTACTGTGTTTCTTGCGCCTGCGTGGATTGCAACCGCCGCTGCCATTATTCCTATCGGACCCGCGCCTGTTATTAAAACATCTTCACCAAGTAAATCGTAACTTAAAGCTGTATGTACAGCGTTGCCAAAGGGATCAAATACAGCAAGTAAATCTGTAGAAATTTTTGGATCGCAATGCCAAATGTTTTGTACAGGAATTACAAGATATTCTGCAAAAGCTCCAGGACGATTTACACCAACTCCTTTTGAATTAGGACAAAGATGACCTCTTCCGGCGCGGCAGTTTCTGCAAGTTCCGCAAACGATATGACCTTCACCGCTGACAAGTTCACCAACATTTACATCTTGAACATTACTGCCAAATGCTTCAACTGTTCCAACATACTCATGCCCAACATGCATTGGAACAGGAATTGTTTTTTGCGCCCATTCATCCCAATTGTAGATGTGAATATCAGTTCCACAAATTGCTGTTTTTAGAATTTTAATTAATACATCATTTGGTCCGTATTCCGGAACGGGAACTTCGTCCATCCAAATACCGGGTTTTGCATATTTTTTTACAAGTGCTTTCATCTTTTTCATGGTAAGATCCTTTAGAAAAGTAAACGCATTTATTGATGTGAAAATTATTTAAAATGTTCTAATCAAAATTAAAAATAAGGGGAGTAAGGACAAAGGGAAAAATTATTTTTTGCTTAATCGATCCTAAAAATCAGATGATAGAAAAAAGTGCAAAATCTTTTCCAGAGAATATACTTGGAGATTCCTTGTAAGATTTTAATTCTTTCTCAACAACTTCGGTATTTAAATCATTAGCAATGGCAGTATTTTTTAGCCAATTGATTTCTTCATCCGTTACAAGATTTTTTGAGTACGCAAGTTTTATTGCATCGGTTAAAAAAGAACGTGCAATTGCTTTATCTGAAAAAACTATTGGTTCTTCTTTTATGTATTTGTTTGTTAGGAGGCTGCGGATTGTTTCGTGATAAAAGTCGGTTGCAAAACCTAATTTATCTGAAATCTTTTTTAGTATGTCTTTTTCTTTTTGGCTTAACTCTTTATCAAGCTTGGCTGTAATAAAAAGTCCTTTTAGATAATTGCTTCGGTCCAAAACTGGTATATTCATTTCCATCCGATAAAAAATTAAAGAATTGTAACAAATACGATAAGCTGTCCTTTCAATTTTTATGCCTCTAAAATAACTAACACTAAAATATAAATTCATTGATTAAAATCTACTCTAAAATCTATATCTACATTTAAGTGTATTTTAAATCATAGTTAATCTGTATCAAATCTATAATTGAGACTTTTTAAGTAATCAGAAACATGATTATATCTTCGATAATATCTTCTAAATGTTGACTTAACATTTTTAACTTTATAAGAAATAAATACCGAACAGTCAAATAGTCAAGGGAAATTTTAACATGTACTTTCAAAAACCCCAATTCAAGTGGAAAATAGATAAGAAAATTAAAACAAGGTAAGTTTTATCTTTTAACAATTATATAGTACAATCGATAATCTAAATAGTGTGGTAATAGTTTTGAATATTTAGAACTTTAAATTTTTAATAGAAATTCCAAAAAAAATTCTGAACACGAAGT
>JBDTRQ010000346.1:0-2549 GCA_039931535.1 Ignavibacteriota bacterium | reverse complement strand
CCCAAGCAGCATATCGCTTATATCATCCAACCTTTTTATAAGAGCAAATATATCTTCTCTATCAAACGGAGTGATGAATGTTTTGTTCAATCGTTTTGTAATCTTATTTGTTATTTCATCGCAGCGTAATTCAAGGGGTTTCATTTTTAGGATATGTGTTGCCGGTTCATCAAACTGAAAAACTTTTTCTGTGTGAATAGCCATTTCTTCAATTAGGCTTATCATTTCTTTAAAATCTTCAAAATATTTTTCTTCTTTTGGGAGTAATCTTTTAAACATATAACACCGATAATTTATTAAGTGATTATTAAAATATGCATCTTCGATATATCAAAACTAAGTAAACACAATTAATTGAACAAAAAATCTGATCAAAATTTATTGTGGTTTTGATATATTTACACCTTAAATTGTTATTAAATTTAAGGTGAATTGTGAGCGATAATAAAAATAAAAAAGTTGATGTAGTTGCAAATATTGTTTCTCTTTCAAAAAGGAGAGGTTTTGTATTTCAATCAAGTGAGATTTACGGCGGATTGAACGGATGCTGGGATTACGGTCCGCTTGGTGTTGAACTTCTTAAAAATATTAAAGAAGAGTGGTGGAAGTTTATGACTTACCGCGATAATATTGAAGGACTTGATGCTTCAATTCTTATGCATCCAAAAGTTTGGGAAGCTTCCGGACACGTTGAAAATTTTACTGATCCAATGATTGATTGTAAACAATGCAAAGCACGCTTCCGTTTGGATGTTCTTGGTGATTCAATCAATGAAAAGAAAAAAGATAAAGCATTAGCAGAACTTAAAAATGATTTTAAAGATGATGCTGCAATTCTAAGTAAGATTGAAAAAACAATTAATAATCCCGGTGATGAAGATCCGTTTAATTTACTTTTAGAAGATGAACAAGTTGGTAAAACTCTTTTATCAAAACTAAACTGCCCGCAATGCGGCAATGCAAACACATTTACTGATGCACGCAAATTTAATCTTATGTTTAAAACATTCGTCGGTCCGGTTGAAGAAAGTGGTAACGTAGTTTACTTACGACCCGAAACCGCACAGGGAATTTTTGTAAACTTTTTAAATGTACAAAGTTCTGCCAGACAAAAATTACCTTTTGGAATTGCGCAGATTGGAAAAGCTTTTCGTAATGAAATCAACACAAAGAATTTTCTTTTCCGTACACGTGAGTTTGAACAGATGGAAATGCAATTTTTTGTTAGTCCAAAAAATGATAAAGAGTGGTACGAGTACTGGAAAGCTGCAAGATTAGAATGGTATAAATCACTTGGAATGACAGCAGCAAAACTTCGTTATCACGATCATATAAAACTTGCACACTATGCTGCTGCTGCAACTGATATTGAATATGAATTTCCTTTCGGCTGGGGTGAGATTGAAGGAATACACAACAGAACTAATTTTGATTTGAGTCGGCATGAAGAATTTTCAGGTAAATCATTAAAATATTTTGATGATGAAGCAAAAGAAAAATTTGTTCCATTTATAATTGAAACATCTGCAGGTGCGAGCAGAAGCTTTATGGCATTTTTAGTTGATGCTTATTACGAAGAAGAAGTTAACGGCGAAATAAGATCTGTTTTAAGATTTCATCCAAAGCTTGCGCCCATTAAAGCGGCAATCTTTCCATTAGTTAACAAAGATGGAATGCCGGAAATTTCCCGAGAGATTGAAAAAGATTTACGCCGCAACTTTAAAGTTTTTTATGATGATAAAGGTGCAGTCGGAAGAAGATACCGCAGACAGGATGAAGCAGGAACTCCATTTTGTATAACTGTTGATACTCAAACGATGGAAGATAAAACAGTAACCGTTCGTGATAGAGATACAATGATTCAGGAAAGAATTGCGATTGAAAATCTTACACGATATTTGAGTGAGAAGCTGCTACAATAATGTTCAATCCGCCGCGGCGGATAAATGTTAAATTTTCAATGAGGCGATTTTTATAGATCGCCTTTTTATTTTTCACTTGTTTATATCATCTTTCATCGAAAAATTGTTATACACTTTATTAAGAAAACATGAAAAAAATATTTTTATTAGTAGTCCTATTTAGTTTTTCAATCTTTGCTCAGAATTCAGATTTTGATGCTCGTGTTAATGATGGCATCAAACAAATCTATAATATCAAATTTACTGAAGCAGAAAAAACATTTCGTTCTGTAATTGCGGATTATCCGAATAAACCGGCTGGAAGATTTTTTCTTGCAATGATTGATTGGTGGAAAATCCTTCTTGATTCTGATAATGAATCTTACGATGAAATATTTTTTCAAAAAATAGAAGATGTAATTTATCGTTGTGATCAAATACTTGACAAAAATTCCAAGGATGTTGATGCACTTTTCTTTAAAGGCGGTGCGATTGGCTTCCGAGGCAGACTTCGTGCATTCCGTGAGAGCTGGCTTAAAGCCGCTGATGACGGGCGAGAAGCATTGCCGATTGTAGAACAAGCGGCTGTACTTGATCCAAACAATATGGATGTACAATTGGGTTTCGGTATTTATAATTATTACGCGG
>JBDTRQ010000345.1:0-4671 GCA_039931535.1 Ignavibacteriota bacterium | reverse complement strand
ATAATTAGCACTCTGAGTTCTAACATTAATTCCTGAATCTCCATCATCCCAAATTTCCCAAAATCTATTTATTGTTAACTCCCTTGTTCTTCTTCTATCAAAATTCCAGAAAACATATTTTTGAATATCTGCTTTCCCGTGATAGTTGTTCGAAGTCGGATCTATGAGTTTAGTTCCAAGTGATCTTCCATTTTTGTTCAACTTAAGATGTATTGGATAAGCATCATCCAATGCCCGACTTTGGATAACTAATCTTTTATCAGGATCACCACCTTCCAGAAAAAGAGACATTTCAAAAACTGATAACTCAAAAAACTTATCAATAGTATCGACTAATCTATTTATATGACGAACTCCATAGTAGCTATCTTTGATAAAAGCTATAAATGGAGGATCTGTAAAAATATAAATTAATGCAACTATAAGAATTCCAATAACAATGCAAACCGTACTTATTGTAGCTGCCAAGGCAACTGTCGCTGCTTCGACACCCATAACTTCTGCACTACCAACAATAATTCCTGAGAACATACCAACAAAAGCAGCGCTTGCCCCTACCAAATTTAATACACCCAGAAGAGGGTCCCTGCCTTCAAAACTTTCAACAGCATCAATTAAACTTACCACGACACTAAGCATTGCCCCATATAAACCAAAGATCAAATTGAGTCTAGATTCTCCTCTAACAACAATTTCTCCAACATCTTTACTAAATTCAAACACTGTTCCTACGAAAGCTATCCTATCTTTAGCACTTGCAGCTTTAAAGTCTGAGGCAATTTTATAAGTGGCTAATGTAAAGGCCAATACTTTTAATACAGCACCAATACCGTCAAATTTTTCAAGTTCTTCTCCTAACTCAACTCTTTCCAAATCTACATCTGCTCTTGACAGACTGTTACGAAGAGCTCCTAAATCTTCTGAGTTTATAACAAGATGATTAAATTTCCTTGAGGTTGCAACAGCGTTTCTTGTTAAAAAACGACTTAATGCTTGAAAATTAATTCCAGTTTTTTGCGAAAGGAACCTTAACTTAGATTGAATATGACTATTATTAATAACTGCAGTCACATTTCTAAAATTATTTCTTGAAATAGTATTTATCACTTCATCCATCAATGCCGGGCTAATGTGTTTTATAAAATCACACATTTCATCAGTAAGTGTACTTGCGTTTGTCATAAATCCAAAAACAGTCTCAACTGCATCTAAAGAATTAAGAGTATCTTGAGTCCATAAAGTGGATAAGTACTCTATTCCTCTTTCAGATTTTGCAAGATCCTTTAATGTATTATTAACAACTAGTTCTACAGAAACAACATTACTATCAGATTGATTATGATAAGTTGCAAGATGAGTTTGAACAGACCTTGTATTAAAATAATTAATAAGAGCTCTTGCTTTAGCTTCTACCGAATTTCGATTTTGTCTAATATTCCTTTCAATGGTTTCAATATCAGTTTTAAGCCGGGTATCCGAATAATTGCTTGCATGATCATCATTATTGGGTTTTCTAAATGCTTTCCATACATCAGAATCATCAGGTTCCATTTTCTCAGCTAAATTTTTTAAGAATTTTGCTGCAGCTAATTTTTCATTATTCTCTCTGATATATGCATCTCGAAGAGTTAAAGCGGTGTCGTATTCTTGCTTTAATTCAGTTAATCTTCTTACCGGACAAGCTGACTGAGAACAATTGTCAACAATCGTCATTCTTTGTCCAGAGCTCGCATTATGATGACACATATTCTATTTTCTGTATTATCTGATTATAAATTTACCCGGTGGCACACCTGTAATTTTTACTAACCCATTCCTATCTGTTTTTTTCTGTTGTTTTGTTCCATCTGGAAACTCAATTGTTACATCAACTTCAGAACGCGGTTGCCCGCTTGAATCCAAAAATTCTAACTCAATCCAATCCTTAAACTCCAATAATTCTGAATCCGCAGAAACACCGAACAAAGCAACACGAAAAAAATACTCAGGGTTTTTATAACCATTTTCAGCTTCATCATCTGTTGGAATATCATCTGTATCTTCTACATATTGAAATTCCCATTCGGTTTTTATTTTCTGATTTTTAACTAGAACAGGAAAGGAAGTAACAAGATCATGCGCGCCATCTGAATCGTGTTCATAAATTTCAATTGTCGCTTCTGCTCCTTCATAAACACCTTTTACATCTGCGGTGAGTTTTAAAATATCTCCACGTTTTGCTTCATTCTTATCCCATTTCAGATTAGTAATTTTAATCTGTGGAAGCAGGTAGATAGTTTCGGAATCTTTTTCTAAGCCGTGTTTAGAGAGTTTAATCGTAGCAGTTAATTCATCTTTAAGATTATCAGGAATTTCAATTTCTTTCCAGAAACGGTTTCCAGTAATTTTACCTTTAACTGATCCGCCTGATTTACCAGACTTATCTTTTATTTCAATTTTAATATCGGAATTATTTCCAACGTATTTAGTGAAAACATCAATCCCAATCTTGCTGCCAGCAACCGCTCTGGGTTGTGACCAGCTTACCTGCTCAATAGTCGAAGTAAGTTTTACTTCTTTGATTTTATTGGTATTACTACTAATCTGCATTTAAATCTAAATGTATTAATTTATCTAACTTGTAATCCACGGGTAAAACAATAAAGACTTTCACTAGATGCACAAATAAATGTATCATTATTGATGAACACTGGTCCAGTTGCCCAGTTTTCATTTTCAAGATGCGTTATATAAATATTCTCTCCGTAATCATCTAATCCGTATATTAATTTTCCCGCAGATAAAATTAATTTATTGTCTTTTGAGATTGTAAAACCTCCCAGCGGTGTTTCAAATATTTTTTCTGAGAAGAAATGAATATTTGTATCGATATTAAATACTTTGTTTCCAGCTATAAGAAATACTTTTGAGTTATATCCTATCACCGGGGGGAAGTTGAAATCATTATCTGAAGGTAAATCCAAATTTAAAATTCTTAAACCATCCTGTGTGATTATCCAGAACCCGGTTTTTTGATTCCCATCAGCAGCAGTATACCTGACAATTAAATAAATTCTGCCGGATTGATCAAGACTCATTGATAGTGGGATGAATTTTGATTTAATAATTTTTTTAATTTTTAATTGACTATCAGTAATAAGAATCTCATCAGGTATAGCAAGTATCAGATATTCACCTGTAAATACCGAATAAACATCGAGACTCCTTAAATCAATGGTATTTAATCTATTTGCAGAAATTAAATAATCATTATCATCAATTGACCGGGGCTCTCCTATATCCTGGACTTCTAATACGGAACTATTTCTAATATGATTTCCGTGCGGGTCTTCTTTTTCTTCCTTGGATAAAATATAAATCAGTCTGTTATTGGTGAATATTTCTGATCTGCGATAATTATCTGCAAACATTGCAAACAATGAGAATTTGTAAGCCCCGTTGATTAAATCTCTTGCCTGAATTAATCCGTTATAGTCGCTGTAATAGAACTGATTGTTATCCGGGCTAATATTAATTTCAGTATAGCCCAATGAACCCGAGTTCAGCAATTTTCCCTCAACATCAAAGAGTAACCATTCTGTATCTCCATATAAAATAATTCTGTTATTACAAAATAAAATACTTTTAGGCTTCAGATTCTTTTCTACTTTTACCTTCCATTTTTCTTCCCATAAATTTTCACCTAATTTAACGGCTGATCGGCTGTTGTGAAGTACGTTTTTGAAAATGCATAAATTTGAAAAATCTTCCGGAGGCTTATCGTTGATAATAAAAGGCTGCTTGTTATCATTAAGAGTTATTGTGTCCGGAGTATTAACATTTGGGGAAACATTATAAACAGATTTAGATTCATCCATTTTTTTAGGATTTCCTTTCCAGGTAAAAAATGAACCTGTTGCCAGGATCAGTATTATTAAAAAATATTTATGGAAAGACTTTTGAAATTTGTGCATCTGGTATCAACTTGTGTGCAATTGGAAGATAGCTATTGGTCTCTTCTTCTTTATTATTCTGTATGCCAACCATATTTGCAAAGAAACGGGAAAATCTGGCTGCAATAGTAGCATCGATTTTTATTTTTAGGTCATTTGTATCTCCGACAAGATTTTCAATCCAGTTTTCATCCCACTCTGAAGTTCCTGATGCAACAGTTTCAACATCAAAATGAAAACCGTATTTTTTTACAATTCCCTCAACTGCTGTATCATATTGTGCTTTATTACTTATTCCCATATCACCATTTAATTCTGCATCACCGGAGTAATTTGTAACCAAATAACGTGGAAAGAAATGAAGCAAACACTGCTTAATGTTAGACTGCGGGCTAACTGCATAAAATTTTTGATTGAATTTATTACGAATTGCAGCATCAATATTGGCTAATGAAGATTTAATTGTATTATGATTATTCGTATGAAACTTAAAACGCATCTTAACTATAATGATGAGAATTGCATCAAATGAATCATTCGAAGCCATTCCTTTAGTTGGATGAGCTCTCAGTATGTGCGTGTTAAATTCATCATCACCCAATGGATACAAATAAAGATCATATTTCCCTCTATCCCCGGAACTCTGATTTTCTGCACTTTTAATTGGATATGATACAAAAGTTTTCTCAGTTTTATTTGGATGAGAAGGAATATTAAATTTTTGTGAATTCCTTTCAAT
>JBDTRQ010000344.1:0-2696 GCA_039931535.1 Ignavibacteriota bacterium | reverse complement strand
AGGCTTGTTAGAAAAAGCAAACTAAAAAGACTCGCAACAGGGATTTATTATAAACCATTGGAAGACCCTGTAATTGGTAAATTAACTCCGGGCACTGAAGCAGTAGCTAAAGCAATTGCCAAACGTGATAAAGCACGTATTGTACCAACCGGTGTTTATGCTGTTAACAGGCTTGGTCTTTCTACACAAGTTCCACTTAATGTTATTTACCTTACCGATGGTGCCGCACGTAAAGTTCGCATCGGGAATCGTGTAATAAATTTCAAAAAGACAACACCAAAAAACCTTGCTGCAATTGGTGAGATAAGCAAATTGGTTATCCAGGCACTTCGCACTATTGGACAGAATAAAGTAACAAAAGAACAAATTGAAAAAATTCAACAGTTTCTAAAAAAGGAAAAACGTACTCATCTGCAGCACGATATTCGTCTTGCACCTGAGTGGATTAGAAAAATTATGTTGCCAGTTCTAAAGGAATAACAAAATGGATGATGCTGCATTAAAAGAATGGTTTAAACTTTCTGATGAAACAAAGAAAAATATTTTTGGAGAGATAAGTAACAAAACAGGCCTGCCACCCGCCGCAGTAGAAAAAGATTGGTGGGTGGTTCGTACTTTGGATTTGATATTTCAGATGGAAGTTGGACCTCACACAGTCTTTAAAGGCGGCACATCTCTAAGCAAAGCCTGGAATCTCATCGATCGCTTTTCAGAGGATATAGATCTTGCGCTGGATAAAAAATTCTTAGGTTTTGATGAAGTTAAAACTGGTTCCAAAGTAAAAAAATTAAGGGAAAAATCATTTAAGTTCATTTCAGAAACATTTTATCCACAATTGAAGGATGCTTATAAGAAAGCTGGATTTGATGTTGAACTTAAAAAAGATGACGAGGCTGCAGATGATCAGGATCCAATAATTTTGGAAGTGTATTACAAATCAGTAACGGAGAAATTGGATTATTTACCTTCAAGAGTTCTTATCGAAATTGGAAGTCGCTCTTTAATGGAACCGTCTTCTCTAAAATCATTTTGCTCACTTGTTGGTGAGCATTTTTCTGGCAAATCATATTCCGATGGAAACATAACTATACCAACTGTAAATCCCGAACGCACATTCTTAGAAAAAATATTTTTGCTTCACGAAAATTTTCAACTGCCAGCTGAGCGAATGAGGGTTGAGAGATTAAGCCGCCATTTTTATGATATCGAAAAAATAATGGATACCGAATTTGATAAAAAAGCATTTGAAAATGGTGACTTGTATAATCATTTGGTAGAACATCGCAAATTGGTAACACTAATTCGGGGTATCGATTATGATAATCACATCCCAGCTAAAATAAATCCTGTCCCACCGGTAGATAAACTAAAAGAGTGGGAAGCTGATTATAAGAAAATGCAAGAAAGTATGATATATAAAGAATCGCTGAGCTTTGATAAACTGATTGGAAGAATAAAAGAATTAAAAGATAGAATTAACAAATTAAAATTTTAGGTTTTTTTATGGCAGAATACATAAATGTTGAGAAACCATTCCTAGACAAACTTAGACAACTCAATTGGCAAGTCATTGATCAAGGCCTGGGTATTCCACAGGAACCGGAAAAAAGTCTGCGTAACACATTCAAAGAAATTGTCCTCCCAAAAGTTTTCAAAGATTCTATTAAAAAAATAAATATAACATCAGACGGTAAAGAATGGTTAACCGATAAACAGTTAAACGAAATACTTTTTGAAATACAAAACTTTGCTGGTAAAAACCTCCACGAGGCAAATAAAGAAATTCATCGCTTATTGTTAAAGGGAACGAGTGTTGATAAAAATGAAATAACCGGCGAACAAAATCCAACAGTTCGCATAGTTGATTTTAGAAATTGGGACCGTAATTCCTTTATCGCAATTAACCAGTTTCGCTTACTTACTCCCGGTGCAAGTCGCCAGGGTATCATTCCCGATATTGTTTTATTCTTAAATGGTATGCCCGTTGTTGTTGTTGAGGCAAAAGATTTTGATGTGGCGGAACCATTAAGCGAAGCATATTTACAGGTAACTCGCTATGCAAATACCCGCCAGGACGATTATGGATTCAAGGAAGGTGAAGAGAAGTTATTTCATTATAACATTTTTAGCATTATCACCCACGGCAGAGAAGCAAGAGTAGGCACTATCAGTGCTGATTTTGATTATTACAACAATTGGGTTGATATTTTTCCTGAAGAGTACCGCACCATTCAGATTTCTCCGAATGAAGAACGACAGGAAGTTCTGATTCACGGAATGCTTAACCAAGAAATCCTGGTTGATATCCTTAAACACTTCACTCTGTTTATGGAAATTAAAAAAGGGACTGAAGTAAAAATTGTTTCTCGTTACAACCAATATCGTGCAGTTCATAAAACTATAAAGAACATTCGTGATGGAAAAACTCCAATGGAAAAAAGCGGAGTTGTTTGGCATACTCAAGGCAGCGGTAAAAGTTTAACAATGGTTTTTCTCATTAAAAAAATCCGTAGTTGTGATGATCTAAAAGACTTAAAAATTATTTTTATAGTGGATCGCATTGATTTGGAAGAACAACTATCCGATACTGCTGAACTTACGAATGAGCCTTTAAGAATTATTGATAAAAAAAGTAAACTGTATAAATTAAGCGATGATACCGGTGATGTGAATATGGTTATGATTCACAAATTCCT
>JBDTRQ010000343.1:0-2743 GCA_039931535.1 Ignavibacteriota bacterium | reverse complement strand
CCGCAAACAATAACAATGCCCCAAAACCCCCACGGATACATCCACTTAATTTGCAGCTCAGGAAAATATCTAAAGTTCATTCCATAAACACCGGCAAGAAAAGTAAGCGGAATAAAAATAGTTGCAATAACTGTTAACACTTTCATCACTTCATTCATTCTATTGCTTAGACTTGATAGATATGTTTCAAGCATTCCCATTGCCATATCGCGGTAAGATTCTATAGTATCGATAATTTGAATTGTGTGGTCATAAACATCGCGGATATATATTTGTGTTTGATTTCTAACGATTCCATTTTCATTTCTTTGCAGACTTGATAATAGCTCTCGCAAGGGCCAAACAGATTTTCTTAACAAAATCATTTTTCTGCGAAGACTATGAATTAATTGAAGATCGCTTTGTTCAGGATCGGTAATAATTCTATCCTCAAGTTCTTCAATTTCATCACCAATCTGTTCAAGAATGTGGAAATAGCTGTCAACAATTGCATCGATAAGTGCGTACGCTAAATAATCCGGTCCTCCGTTTCTCATCTGCGGGCCGCCTTTTCTTAATCGATCTCGTACAGTATCAAAAACATCGCCGGTATCTTCTTGAAAAGTGATAAGATAATTTTTTCCTAAAACAAAACTTACTTGTTCGTTTCTAATTTCATTTGTGTCAGAGTTATAGTCAAACATTCTTACAACTATAAAAAGATAGTTTTCATAGTCATCTACTTTTGGTCTTTGGGATGTGTGAAGAATATCTTCTAACACAAGCGGATGGATTTCAAACTGCTTACCTATCTTTTCAATAATTGATAAATCATGCAGCCCATCAATATTTATCCACGAAGTTAAATCAGAATCTTTACAGCCAAAACTTTCTTCAATATTATCGAGAGTTTTTTCAACTATAAAATCTTCTTTATAATCGAACAGAGAAATTTTTACTACATCTTTTTTCTTTTCGCCGGTGTAAACAAGTGTCCCGGGTGAAAGCCCAATTTTTTTAGCTTTGGGTTTAGACTTTGGCAAAGGATTTAAAATCTTTTTAACCTTCCTAAACTGTTTTTTTGTTTGATGAGTTATCATCTTTCCGGTTTTGGGAATAATATCTTTCTCCATAAAAATCTCTTATGCTTCTTTTAAAACCATTTTTTTAATTGCTTTAATCCACATTGGATGATCATTTAAACTTTCAACAAGCTGAACTTTTTCTCCGCCGTGTTCTTTAAATATATTCTGATATTCAATTCCAATTTCCACAGTAGTCTCTAAACAATCCGCAACAAATGCAGGACTGAAAATGAGAAGTTTCTTTGCTCCTTTTTTTGCCCACTCTTCAACAACCTTATCTGAAAATGGTTCAAGCCAATCTTTATCTAAACGCGATTGAAAACAAACAGTATATCTTTCTTTAGGCAGATTTAATTTTTCAGCAAGTAATCTTGTTGTTGCATAACAAGTTGCTTTGTAGCAGTATTTATTGTCTTCATTTATTTCTTCATCACATTTGTGATCATCACAAGGTTTTCCATCCGAATAAACTTTATCAACCTGCCTAACAGGTAATCCGTGATAACTGAAAAGTATATGGTCGAAATCGCTTAAGTTGTATTTTTTTGATTGTTCAATAACGCAGTTCAAATAATTTTCGTTATCATAAAATTGTGAGATGATTTTTATTTCCGGAATTACCCACCACTTACTTATCAACTTCATCGCTTTATCAATTGCAGAGCCTGTGCTTGCAGAAGCATACTGCGGAAACAACGGTAGAATAATTATTTTTTCATAACCGCGTTTTTCCATTCGTGCGCAAACCTCATCAAGACCTGGTTTTTGATAACGCATAGCAAGTTCAACTTCAAAATCATTTCCAAGTTCTTTTTGCAATTTTTCCTTTACAGATTCACCGTAAATCATAATTGGCGATCCCTCGGGTGTCCACAACTCCTTATAAATCTTTGCAGATTTAGGCGCGCGAAAAGGAACGATGATAAAATTTACAAGAAAAAACCTTCCAATGGGATTTATATCAATCACACGCGGATCGTTTAAAAATTCAAATAAATATTTTCTTACATCTTTTACAGAAGGGCTGTCGGGAGTTCCGAGGTTAATTAATAACACACAAGTATTTGGCATTCTGATTCTATTTTGTTTATGGATTTATCACAAAAATAAGTTTAAGTTTGATATTAAACTCTATTCGTACAGTATAATCATTAGCAAGTTTGATTCAAAAACAAACAATAGAGCAATACTTAATTTGAAGCTATAATTTAGAAGATACTAATTCCGACCAAAAAGCTCTTTAAGATCTAGTGTTTGTGTTCTTGTTTTGCTTGCAAGTGCAACATAAGTTAAAGCAAGCTCTTCTTTTCCTGCGCCAAGAACAGTGCTAATTAATCCTAATGCTTCGCCAAGTTTTTCCGGAGCGATTTGTTTTGTTATTCTTGTCCATAACTCTTCTTCCAAGGCATTAAAGGCTGTTTGAACTTCGTGCAAACCAAATCCGGCATTAAATCTTTCCGTTGCAATTTGTGCTGCATACTCTTTCATTGGAAGAAGTTTTTTTTCAACAACACATTGCTGAGTTAATGTAAGCAGGTTTAATAATCTTTTTTTATTATCTGCAGGAGAAGACTTGTCATAAGATTTTAAATGTGCGCACTTTAGTACTTGAGTTGCGCTTTCTAAAATTTCTGCACTTTGTGTTTTTAATAATTCTTTTAAATCCATTTTAAATACCA
>JBDTRQ010000342.1:0-4818 GCA_039931535.1 Ignavibacteriota bacterium | reverse complement strand
ACAAGACTTATGTATAGGTTCATTCAAATATAGATCATATATATAAATCTTGAACCATGCAGTCATCACGGCAAAACACCGCCGTGTGTTGATAGAATAATTAATGAAAAAATTAAGCGAGTTGTAATCGGCACGCTGGATGTAAATCCGATTGTTAGCGGCAGAGGAGTTAAAGCTTTAAAGAAAGCCGGCGTTGATGTTAAAGTTGGCGTTCTTGAAAAAGAATGTATTGAGTTAAATAAATTCTTCTTCAAATTTATTACTGATAAAACTCCTTACGTTACTTTAAAAGCAGCTCAGACATTAGATGGAATGATTGCTGACAAGAATAAAAATTCCGAATGGATTTCATCAAAAGAATCTAGGAAGTATGTTCATTGGCTCCGCGCAAGATATGATGCTGTCTTAATTGGTTCGGATACTGCAAAAATTGATAATCCAAAGTTAACTGTTCGAATGGTTGAAGGAAGAAATCCTTTTCGCGTTGTGCTTGATTCAAATCTGAACTTAAACACTGATTTATATTTATTCAAAAATAATTCTGATAAAAAAACAATACTAATTACATCCGAAGCAAATAAATCCAAACTAAATAAAATTAATAAATTTGAAAAACTGGGTGTAAATGTTTTGTTTGTTAAATCAGATAGACAGAGTAGAATACAATTAAAAAGTGTTTTAAAGGAATTAGCAAAACTGCAAATAATATCTTTGTTGGTTGAAGGCGGCAGCAAAATCTATTCATCATTCATCAAACAAAATTTATATGATGATATTTATTTATTTGTTAGTCCAAAAATTCTTGGCAGCGGATTAAATACATTTTCAGAATTTAAATCCAAAAAACTTGGCGGTGCTGCAAAATTAAATGTTAGACAAACACAAAAAATTGGCGACGACATTCTTATTGAACTTGTTAAATAAAATTTTACAAAATAGAATATTTTTGAAATTCTATAATAACTTTACTGTACAAATCTAAAATATTTAAAGGCTTATATGTTTACAGGATTAGTTGAAGAAAAAGGAATACTTAAAAACAAAATCACAACCGGAGATGGATTTCAGTTTGTGATTGAAGCAAAATTAATTATGGATGATTTAAAAATCGGAAGCAGTGTTGCTGTTAATGGTTGCTGCTTAACCGTTGTAAAAATTGATGGAAACACTTTTGCTGTTGATACAATTGAAGAAACTCTTAATAAAACAAATCTTGGTGTTTTAAAACAAGGAATGAATGTAAATTTAGAAAGACCATTAGCCGCCGAAGCAAGATTAGGCGGACATTTTGTACTCGGACATATTGATACAACCGGAAAAGTGGAAGATGTGAAAGAACTTTCTAATAGTCATTGGCTTACAATTTCTTTTCCGGAACAATTTAAGCAGTATTTAATTTATGTTGGTTCAGTGGCTATTGATGGTGTTAGTATGACGGTCGCAGAATTGCAAAATAATTCTTTTTCTGTTGGGATAATTCCCCATACCTGGAAAGAAACAATTTTTGCTGATAAAAAAATTGGCGATACTGTAAATCTTGAATTTGATGTTTTAGGTAAATATGTTGAACGAATTATGGAAAGTAAAAGTGAAGGTGAGTCATCCATCTTTTTAAATTGATGAAAGCAACCGAACAAAAAGTTTTAAGATTTATTAAAGAAAATGATCTTCTTTTACAGGGAGAAAAAATTCTTGTTGCCCTTAGCGGCGGACCGGACTCTGTTTTTCTGCTTCACTTCTTAAATAAGTTTAAGAAAAAATTTAGAATTGAAATTAGTGCTGCGCATATCAATCACCTGTTACGCGGAAAAGATTCTGAAAGAGATGAACAATTTTGTAATGCGATTTGTGATGAATTATCAATTCCAATTTATATTCATAGCCAAAATGTAAAAACTTATTCAAAAAAGAATAAAATTTCATTAGAAGCAGCCGGTAGAAAAATCCGTTATAACTTTTTTGAAAAGATTTCTAAAGTAAATGGGTATAATAAAATTGTAACAGCACACAATGCTGATGATAATACTGAAACGGTCTTGTTGAATCTTATTAAGGGAACTGGATTGAAAGGTATTTCCGGTATTCCAGTAAAAAGAAATAACATTGTTCGTCCAATTCTTTCATTATCAAAAAAAGAAATATTGAATTATCTTGAACAGAATAGATTTGAATATAGGATTGATAAATCAAACCTTTCCAACGATTTTGAACGTAACTTTTTAAGGAATGAAATTGTTCCTTTTATCATAAAGAATCTAAATCCATCCTTATCTAATTCCGTGCTTAATACTTCTCTTAATTTGCAGAGATTAAATTTGTGGATTTCTGAAATTGCAAATGATTTTAAATCGAATGTAAGTGTTAAGCAAAAGAAGAGCGTTTCAATTCCAGCAGAGTTAATAAAAAAAAGTAATGAGTTTATAGCCTCTTATTCAATTAAAGAAATTATAGATGAAAATTTCTCTGCAAAACTTGAATCTAGTGATCTGAAAAAAATATTATCACTCGTAAAAAAGCAATCGGGTAAATCAGAAGAATTATCTGAAAATCTTATCGCACAAAAAGAGCGAAATGAAATTATTGTAAAGGAAAAATCCATCTCAAAAAATTCTGATATTAAAAAACTAATTATTGGCAGCAGTTTAAAATTAGATGGAAAAACTTTTTCAATTGTTGAAGTTGATATTGATAAAATTAAAATCAACAATAACAAAAATGAAGAGTATATTTCTGCACAAAAATTAAATAAGGATTTTATAATCAGAAAATGGAAAACAGGCGATAAATTTTATCCGATTGGAATGCAAGGAACTAAAAAAATTTCTGATTATCTAAACGACATAAAAATTAATTCTTTTGAAAAGTCTGAACAAATGGTTTTAGAAAATCGCGGCAGAATTGTTTGGGTTATTGGTAAACGGCTTGATAATAGATTTAAATTAACTTCTAAAACAAAGAAAGCCTTGAAACTATGTCTGAAGTAAATGATAGTACAATCGAAAAACTTGTTATTGGCGATGACGTTTTTGTGCCATTCCTCACAGAGGAAGTAATTCAAAATCGAATAAAAGAATTGGCATTAAAAATATCACAGGATTACAAAGAAAAAATCCCAATTTTTATCGGTGTACTTAACGGAGCTTTTATATTTTTATCAGACTTGATTAAAAATATTTCAATAAATTGTGAGATAGATTTTTTTAAGTTATCAAGTTATGGTGATTCAAAAATTTCATCCGGCAATGTAAAAATGCTTAAAGAATTAAATTGCGATGTGAACGAACGCGATATTATTATTGTTGAAGATATTGTGGATTCGGGTTTATCGATTAAGTACATTGAAGAAATTTTTGCGAAGCATACACCCAAAAGTATTAAGGTCTGCTCACTATTAGTGAAGCCTGAAAGCCTTAAATATAATGTCAAAATTGATTATATTGGATTCAACATTCCAAGTAAATTTGTTATAGGATACGGTTTGGATTATGCGCAAAAATTTAGAAATCTTAGAACGATTTTTAGTTTAAGCGAATAAAATATTAATTAAACGAAGAGTAAAACTTTTAAAGAAATAATATGAGTGACAACGAAAAAAAATCAAACAAAAATTTAAAAAACAATAAACCAAACAGACCTGATGATAATTTTGATTGGTCTAAAGTTATAAGATTGGTTTTTGGTTGGGGCGCAGTAATTGTTGCCGCTGTAATTGTTATGCAGGTTTTTAGAACAAATGCAGAAACTTATACAGAAATTCCTTACGGCGAGTATGAAGCTTTACTTCAAAATCCTGAAAATATTTCCTCAGCAAGCATCATTAAAGCAGATATAAATGACTATACTTTTAAAGCAGAGCTTAAAAAAGAAACTGATGTTAAGATTAAAGGCAAGTCGGTTTCTGTAAAAGCTATTTCCGTTTATATTCCGGAACCAATAATTCATGATCAGGAAGCTGTATGGAAAGAAAAAGGAATTCAGTATTCGTTTGATAAAGAATCTAACGAATGGATGAATATTTTAATTGGATTTTTACCCTGGGTTCTTATAATTGCTGTTTGGATTTTTATTATGAGAAGAATGCAAGGACAGGGGGGCGGCTCAAAAGGTATTTTCTCATTCGGAAAAAGCAAGGCAAAACTTATAACTCCTTCAAGCAAGCGTGTAACTTTTAAAGATGTTGCAGGAACCGATGAAGCCAAAATGGAACTTCAGGAAATAATAGAATTTCTTAAAGAGCCAACAAAGTTTCAAAAACTTGGCGGAAAAATTCCAAGAGGTGTTTTACTTCTAGGACCTCCCGGAACAGGCAAAACTTTATTAGCTCGCGCAGTTGCTGGTGAATCCGGCGTTCCGTTTTTTTCTATTTCCGGAGCAGATTTTGTTGAGATGTTTGTTGGCGTTGGTGCAAGCCGTGTACGTGATTTGTTTGAACAAGGGAAGAAAAATGCGCCTTGTATAATATTTATTGATGAGATTGATGCTGTTGGAAGACATCGTGGTGCTGGATTAGGCGGCGGACACGATGAGCGTGAACAAACTCTTAATGCTTTGCTTGTTGAGATGGATGGATTTGAACAGAATAGCGGAGTAATAATTATTGCAGCAACAAACAGACCTGATGTTCTTGATCCCGCATTATTAAGACCTGGAAGGTTTGATAGACAGGTTGTAGTTGATCGCCCTGATGTTAAAGGAAGAGAAGGAATCTTAAAAGTTCACACAAGAAATATTCCTCTTGGTGAAGACGTCGGAGTTTATTCCCGGCAAGCAAATCTATGTCGAGGGCGACGTGTACAAACGGGAACTCTACTTGTTGCT
>JBDTRQ010000341.1:0-6120 GCA_039931535.1 Ignavibacteriota bacterium | reverse complement strand
AAATATTTCGAGCGGCTTTATTCAGCATTTTACTGTATTCAGCAAATTCATCCAGAGAAATTTTTTCGGTTGTATCTGCCATTAGTGCTGTTAGGCTTAGAAAACCATTAAAGGGGCTTTTTAGATCGTGTGCTATGATAGAAAAGAATTTATCCTTGGACGCGTTTAGTTCTTTAAGTCTGTTGTTTTGCTGCTGAATAATTAATTCCGCCTGCTTGCGCTCTGTAATATCTCTGAAAATACTAAGTAATACACTCTTGCCTCCCGCAATTTCCATATAGGCGTTAGTAACTTCAAACCAGACTTTTCTTCCATCCCATAGATATAGTTCTCTTTCAAACTTTGGTTCTATTTTATTTTCTAAAAAACGAAGTTTATAAATCTCCGTTTTAGGGTTCTTTTCATTTAGATCAGAAGTTTCATCCATACTTTTATGAAATAATACAGAGAAATGATGTCCTTCGAGTTGGTTCCTGGTAAGTCCAACCATATTACAAAAAGCGTCATTAACTAAAATGATCGTTCCATTCTCATCCATTATTCTCATTCCATCAATGGATCCGTTCCAAACCATTTTAAACTGTTCATTACTTTTTTGAATTTCTTCTTCTGCATGTTTTCGTTCTGTTATGTCTATATATGTTCCGAGTACACCAATAATCTCTCCCACAGAATTGCGTAACGGTATTTTGCTCGTAAGAAGTGAAATATCGTTCCCTTCGGGAGTCGTTTGGGGTTCTTCTATATTAAGTTTGGATTCGCCGCTCTCTATAATTTTACGGTCATCATCACCATATAGTTCCGCTTGCTCAGACCATCCCATCTGGTAATCATCTTTCCCGATAATTTCTTTTGGATTTGTAAATCCTGCATCTTGTGCAAATAGCTTGTTGCAGCCCAGATAATTTAGGTCCCTGTCCTTCCAGAAAACTCTAACTGGTATCGAGTTAATAATCCCTTCGATAATTTGATAAGATTCACTCAGAGACTCCTCCGCTTTTTTTCGCTCGCTTATGTCGGTAATGGAGCCTATCATTTTATAGGGTTTGCCCTGTTCATCTCTTAGAGCGGAACCGCGTGCCGACCACCACCGCCACTCACCATCCTTTTTTCTGACACGATATTCAACACTGTAGGGTGTTTTAACTTTTAGATGATCTTCTAAAGCTTCCATTATGCGATCTTTGTCATCCGGATGGATTGTCATAGCCCAACCCTCAATCGTTCTTGGGTATCCTCCCGGTGTATAGCCCATTATACCGTCTATGTCACCGTACCAATCCAGTTTCTGTTTGATATCCCAACTGTAAATTACGTCCGATAGACTTTCGGCGGCTGTACGGAATCTTTCTTCATTCGTTTTGAGTGCGGACTCTATCTGCTTTCGCTCAGTTATATCCCGACAACTGCCGTAGATAAGTCCATTTGGCATTAATGCAGTATTCAGATCAGCGGATAATAAATTTCCATCTTTCTTTACCAGTTGAATTTCTGCAAAGAAACTACCTTCTTGTACCGTTTGCTGGAATATCTCCAAATACTCCCCCACTCTATTCTTTGGTGCAAGATCTGCAATTGTTAACTGAAGCATTTCTTCTTTTGAATAACCCAGCATTTGAACCGCTTCAGTATTTATATATACATATCTTCCTTGATTATCGACAATAAATATAGAATCGGCTGAGTGTTCAATAATTTCTCTAAACTCTTCTTCGCCTACTCTAAGTTTTTTCTCTGAACTTCTACGCCCAGTTATATCCTCAAAAGCAAGTAAAATGATTTTCTCTTTTCCTGGGGCTCTTTCAATTTGTCGTGCATTTAGAAGCAATATTCGATCACCGATATCCTTAAAATCATGTTCAACTTCGTAATCATCGAATGTCGTTTTTTCGGGAAGTATTTTCTCGAGCAGTTCCTTTAATTTAGGAATATCCCATTGTCGATTGCCCAGTTCATAGATATAGGTTCCGATTGTTTGATCGGGGGAAACTCTGAAGAAACTATAGAATGATGAGTTTGCTTTAAGTACTCTTAAATCTTTGTCCAATACCAACAGAGGTTCCCGTACAGTATTGAATATGTTTTCGGTAAATTCATTTATTTCATTTGTCGATTCCAAAGCAAATTATACACTTTCATTTTATAGTGAGGTAATTCAGATTCTATATAGAGTTTCGACAATTTGGGTATTAAATTCAATCAGGCAAAAGGATGAAAAAAGGACTACATCTTTGGGCAGAATCTTAATTTTAGAAAGGAAATTATTCGTCTAATTATTATTCATCTAATAATGAAGTAGTATCGATTGCAATTTTATATGCATCAGAAAGATGTGCATGTTTTGCTATCTGTACACGAGTACTAAGAGATAATTTTTCAAGAATATTATGGACATGACTTTTTACAGTGTAAGTTGAAAGGTGAAGCTTATACGCTATTTCTTTATTTGTATTGCCATCAGCTACAAGCTCAATAACTTGTCGCTCGCGTTTTGTCATGGTTACCGAATCATTAAGTGTTTTTTGAGCTGATCCGTTTATAGCTTGATCAATAATTTGTGAGAAGAGCGAGCCTGTTAAATGTGATGGCAAAATTTGAGCTCCTTTAAAGACAGATCGAATAGTTTTTAAAAATTCACTTACGCTTATGTCTTTAAGCATAAATCCTGAAACACCTGCTTGTACAAATTCAAAAACATCTGCCTGTAATGGAATAAGATCCATCACAATTATTTTTACATCAGAAAAATCTTTCTTTATCAATTTTACGAGAGATAGGCTATTCTGACTTCTTAAACCAAGATCGAGGAGAACTATCATTGGTTTATGCTTGGTGATAAGTCCCAAGACATTTTCTCCATTTCCAACTGCGGAAACAACATTCATATCCTCTTGCTTTTTAAGTAAAGCAGAAATGCCTTCACGCAAAAGTCGATTATCTTCTATGAGTAATATGCGGATTTTATTCATTCGTTTTTAATTGTTTAAGAAGAAAATTTACTTCAACCTAAATTAAAAATATTGAGTAATAATAAAAAATATATTAGACAATATTTTAGTCAAAATTTGATTCAATGGATCATTTGATTCAAAATTATATCAAGGGAGTTCCAACGTTTCAAAATAAGTTTAACAACAAATTATCACACCGGATTCTTAAGCAAATGAATACTGAAACATTTGCGATCTGTTAAAGAAAAGGATTCAGATAGTTTCTGGAATAATTCTGAAGTTTGCAAAGCTGAATGAGTGCTTACTCTAATGCTGCAAGACTGATAGTTTAGAAAGAATAATAGCACACATATTAAACACGTTTTTTACTTCTATGATTTTCTTTTATTCTTGGTTTTTTAACTAATATTATAATTTTACAAGTCATATCCTCTATCCAATTCCTCAATTATTATTGACTTTCTTAGCCTTTACCCGTAAGTTTGACAGCTATTTTTTTAAAGACCCTTTTAGTCACTAAAATTTATTAAAGCATGAAAGAATACAGATTTAAGATCATTCTAATTTTTGCATTTATTGCATTAAGCATTTACTTGCTATATCCTACTTTTCAGGATTATCAAAACAACAAATCATTAACTGCTACTCTGGAATCCACGAGACAAAAAGTACAAAAGCTTAACCCTGACCTTTCGAAAGATCAAGTAGAACAGATGGTTACACTTGTTGAAGACAGTATAAAAATTGCTGATCCATCAATACTTGAAGCAAGAAAAAAGAGAGTAAAGCTCGGTTTGGATTTACAGGGCGGTATGCGCGTTGTATTAGAAGTTAACACCGGAAAATTATTAGAAAAAATTGCTAATAATCCTGATGATGTTTTCAAAAAAGTAATGGCTGAAGCTGAAAAAGAAGCCATAAGAACTGATGAAGCGGTTGTTGATATTGTTGGAAGAAAATTTCAGGAAAGAAAAATTAGACTAAGCAGATATTACGGCACAATCCGACAGGATGATGCTGAAATTATGGGCGAATTAAAAAAATCTGCAGAGGATGCAGTTACCCGTGCAATGGAAATTATCAGAAACAGAGTCGATCAATATGGTGTTTCTGAACCTTCAATATCCAGACAAGGCAGCAGAAGAATTATTGTTGAATTGCCAGGCGTTGCGAAAGAAGAAGAAGCAAAACAGCTTTTACAGGGTACAGCTTTATTAGAATTTAGATTAGTTAAAGATGCCGAACTTACATTTCCTATAATGCAAAGAATTGATGATGTACTTGCTAAGAGAAATCAATCAGGTGTTAAAGACTCGCTTGGAAATGAAATAGCAGTATTAGATACAACAAAAAAGAAAACTGATACAACCGAAACAACTGATTCAACAAAACAATTATCAGAAGAAGAATTTAGAATTCAGCATCCGTTTTTTACCGCTGCTGTTTTAAATCCCAAAAGCCCTAACGCCGATGCGTTTGTTAGCAAAGATGATAGAAATAAAATTGATTATTGGTTAAGCTTACCTGAGGTTCAAAAAGTTATTCCTGATAACGTTGAATTTGTATTCTCTGCAAAACCTTTTACTTCACAGGATGGTAAACAAATTTTCACTTTGTATCTTGTTAATAAAACTCCGGAACTTACAGGAGGGGTTGTTACAGATGCTCAAGCTAATATTGATCCAAGTACATCTTCCCCAATCGTAAATATGCAAATGAATTCTGAAGGCGCAACAGATTGGGCACGTATAACTGGCGCAAATATTGGTAAAAGAATTGCAATTATGCTTGATGGTGTTGTATTTACAGCTCCTAATGTTAAAGGAAAAATTCCAGGCGGTCGCTCTCAGATAGAAGGATCTGGAGATATGGCAGAAGCAAAGCTGCTTGAGATAGTTCTTAAAGCCGGCGCTCTTCCCGCTCCGGTTGATGTGATTGAAGAAAGAATTGTTGGTCCTTCGTTAGGTCAGGATTCTATTTCCAGCGGATTCAGTTCAGCACTTATCGGGTACATACTTGTTGGTCTGTTTATGATTTTTTATTACAGACAGGCAGGAACAGTTGCAGCGCTTACTCTTGTACTTGTAATACTTTTTATACTTGGTATTCTTGCAGGATTTAGTGCAACACTTACATTACCCGGTATTGCAGGTATCGTACTTACAATTGGTATGGCTGTGGATGCCAACGTACTGATCTTTGAAAGAATAAGAGAAGAAATGGCTACGGGTAAAACTATTAAAGCCTCGCTTGATAGCGGTTTTTCAAGAGCATACTCTGCCATTATAGATTCAAACATCACAACATTTTTTACAGGTATTATTCTCTACCAATTCGGTACCGGTCCTGTTCAAGGATTTGCGCTAACCTTAATGATTGGTATTGCTGCCTCATTATTTGGTGCGTTAGTTATTACAAGACTTGTGTTAGATATCCTCGTATTTAGAGGAAGCAAAATCAGCGTAGGTTAAAATTTTTATTAAGGAGTTAATTTATCAATGCGAATATTTCATAATTTAAATGTTGATTTTTTAAGCAAGAGAAAATTTTTCTACATGTTTTCGCTTGCATTATTTGCTATCGGATTATTTAGTGTAATCTTTAGAGGATTAAGTTTCGGCATCGATTTTAAAGGCGGTTCGGAAATCGTTCTTCAGTTTGATAAACAAATTAATATTGCAGAAGTTAGAAATGATATTGAAAACATAGGACTTGGTAACGTTGAAGTTAGAACCTTTGGCGGACAAACCGGCGCTCTTATCCGAACTGAACTGCAAGAACTTCCGAGCGATGTGTATCCAAAAGTGGTTGCAAGTGTAGAAAATCAAATTAAAAAAATCATTCCTGATGTACCTTTTAATGTTGTAGAAAAATCTTCTAATTCAATTAGATATTCATTTCCAAACCCTGATACAGCTAATATGGTTTCTGAAAAACTTTTTGAGGCTGGGTTTCAATCCGGTAAGGTATCCGAAGAACCTGACAACACACTAATTGATGTTAGCGTTGCGATATCCGAATGGATAAAAGAAAATCTTAGAGAAAAAATTAAAGACAACCCATTTAAAGTGATTAAAGAAGATCGTGTTGGGCCTAAAGTTGGCGACGAGTTAAAAAGAGATGCACTTATTGCCGTGTTTTTATCTTTAGTTGTTATTCTTATTTACTT
>JBDTRQ010000340.1:0-3965 GCA_039931535.1 Ignavibacteriota bacterium | reverse complement strand
TTCTGGGTGCAAATCTGAATTTGCTTTTTTGATTTCAGAAAATTTCTTGTCACGAGCATCAATTTTATCGACATCACTTATAACGTCATCCATTGCAGATTGAATTTCATTTGTAACATCCTTTATGATTATTAATTGCTCAACTTTTAGATTTGGAATTGTTCTTTCCTCTTCCAGAACATCTGCAAAAAAACCATCACGCAAAATATTTTCATTATCTTTTTGAACAGTTGCTAAAATTCCTCTTACACAATGATGGTTTGTCATAATCAATCCATCTTCTGAAACGAAAGAAGCTGAACAGCCGTTGCCAAATTTTAATGCACTCTTTTGAAATTTTTCTAACAATTCTTTGCTGGGTTTAAATCCATATTCCTTTTCAAAATAATCAAGCGGTAGATTTTCAAACGTCCACATTTTACCCATATCAAATTTTTGAGCTTTTACTGTATCTGGGTTTATTCCGTAATAGGTTTGTGCTGAGTTAAAATTTGTGAGTAGAGTAAAAAATGAAATTGTGCAGATTTTTAGAACATTCTTTTTCATCGATATTTTTCCAATTAGATGTTAAACTTAATGCAAATTAAAAATTAAAGATGGGATTTGGAAACCAATTTTTACGGTGAGATTTAGAAAAATTGCTATTGATATTTTAAGAATCTTAATTCTTTAATAAATTTATTTTTCCCCATTCGTTTTTTCTGATATTTCTAACCCATTCAGAGCTTTTCTCAAAATCAACTCTATCTTTCCAGATCCCGATAAACTTTTTATTTGTAATCTTTTCTTTTTCTAAAGACCTCTTTTTTCTATGTTCGTATTTATTTTTTAGAAAATCAATAAACGCAATAACTTGTTTTTGGGCTTCAGCAGGTAGCGATTCAAATTTATTATTTAATCCTTTATATTCCATTTTTAACTCTTTTAAGATTCTTTACTTAGCAATTTACTTCATTTATTAAGAAAATGAAAGATTATAAAAGTCTGAATATTGTTGACTGCAATGTTGATAAAGTATTTTTTATTTTGTGAAGTATAATAAACTAAAAATTAAATCTTGCTATGAACATCCAAATTATCGGCACAAAAAAGTGCAAAGAGACACAAAAGGCAGAACGCTACTTTAAAGAGAGAAAAATTCCCTTTCACTTTAGAGATCTAACCGAAAAAGGTTTAGCAAAAGGTGAGTTAGAAAATATTTCTCGTGTTATTCCATTAGATGATTTGATTGATAGCGAAAGTAAAAGATTTAAAGACCGCGGAATGCAGTGTATGGTTTTTGATTTTGAGGAGGAGTTGTTATCTGATCCTTTACTTCTTAAAACTCCAATTGTAAGAAATGAAAAGCTTGTAACTATTGGTTTTCAACCAGATGTTTGGAAAATGTGGTTAACAAATAAGTAAGGATGCACAAAAACAAAATTAATATTTAGATTAAAAACCCCTGCCAATCTATTTAATGTTACTAAAACAATTATTGGCAGGGGTAAAAATAAAACTGAAATTATTTTATTATTTCAATTTAATTTCTCTCATTAATTTTGTGCCCAATAATTCTCTAATATTTTCATAGTTTGAAACTGTTTTATCAAATTCGCCTTTCATGTTTTCGCTAATCTTTTTCTGGATTTCATCCATCTTTGCTTTTCTGGTTGGATTCGGATCTAAAGAAGCCATATTTTCATTTTCAATCATTAGTATCAGGTTAAAATCTTCGTGGTTTGCCGCATTACCAAGTAGTATTTTATATGATTTTACAAATCCTGCTTTAACAGCTTCTTTCATTGTTGCGTCCCAGGTATTCTTTAGTCCTTTCAGATAGTCATCTGTTGCATTTGCACCTGTCCGTATAAAAGTGCAAGACCAAACTGTTCCGGAATCATAAAGATCTTCTGCTTGTGAGTAACTAAGATTACTTATACCTATAATAAAAATTGTAATCAGTACAAAAAATGAAATTGTGCTTCTCATTGAATAGCTCCTTAATATTATGAATAAAATAATAATGTGAATAGATTTGAATTTGAACCAAACTATTCAACATTAATTAATAATTGAACGGCTCAAATTTAAAATTCAAGAAGAGAAATTGATTGTACTTTTAACGCAACTTTTAGGATTTTTGCTTCAATTTTTATTTAATCGATGAAATATCAACTGATTTTAAGAATATTCTGATACATTTGATGCAAATAAAAAAAATAGCCCACATATTTAACTTAAGTGGGCTAAAAGAATATTAACACTTTATCCAGAATAGAATTATGTTTTACAATTAAACATCATAATACAAACTAAACTCATAAGGGTGCGGCTGAAGCGCCATTGGTTTTACTTCTTTATCCATTTTATATTTTACCCAAGTTTCAATTACATCTTCAGTAAATACATCGCCTTTTAATAAATACTCGTGATCATTTTCCAAAGCTTTTAATGCAGCTTCTAAACTTCCAGGAGTAGAAGGCACATTTTTTAATTCTTCCGGTTCCATATCGTAAATATCTTTATCAAGTGGTTCACCCGGATCGATTCTATTGATCACTCCGTCTAATCCCGCCATTAACATTGCAGAAAAACCGAGATAAGGATTTCCCGATGCATCAGGACATCTGAACTCAACACGTTTTGACTTTGGTGAAGATGAATACATTGGAATTCTTATCGAAGCACTTCTGTTTCGTTGCGAGTAAGCTAGATTAACCGGAGCTTCAAATCCAGGTACTAATCTCTTGTATGAGTTTGTTGTTGGATTTGTAAATGCAAGTAAACTTGGCGCGTGTTTTAACAATCCACCGATAAAATATAATCCCATTTCGCTCAAACCTGCATAACCTGAACCAGCAAAAAGTGGTTTGCCTTTTTTCCATAATGAAGTGTGAACGTGCATACCGCTTCCGTTATCACCATAAATTGGTTTAGGCATGTATGTAACTGTTTTGTTATTCTTCTTAGCAGTGTTCTTTACAATGTATTTAAACATCAGCAACTGATCAGCAGCTTTTACAAGGGGCATAAAACGCAAATCAATTTCGCACTGCCCGCCGCTTGCAACTTCGTGATGTTGTGCTTCGACATCAATTCCACAGTTGATAAGATTTGTAACCATTTCATTTCTTAAATCCATCAAAGAGTCTGTTGGAGGAACAGGAAAATATCCTTCTTTAAATCTTGGTTTGTAACCGAGGTTTGGATTTTCTTCTCTTCCGCTGTTCCATTTTCCTTCAATTGAATCAACAATATAAAAGCTTCCGTTTGGCTGCGAATCAAATCTTACATCATCAAAAATAAAAAACTCAGCTTCAGGTCCGTAATAAACTGTGTCCGCAATTCCGGTAGAGAGAAGGTAAGCTTCAGCTTTCTGAGCTATGTTACGCGGGCAGCGTGAATATTTTTCTTTTGTTGCTGGTTCGTAAACATCACAAATTAAACTTAATGTTGGTGCTTCAACAAATAAATCTACAAACATTGTTTCAGGATCAGGAATTAAAAGCATGTCACTTTCGTGTATTGCTTTCCACCCGCGAATTGATGAACCATCAAAACCGAACCCATCCTCAAATGATCCTGCATCAAAGTGTGTAACAGGGACAGTAAAATGCTGCCATTGTCCGGGAAAATCCATGAACTTTAAATCCACAAATTTTATCCCTTTTTCTTTTATAAACTTGAGCACCTTTTCAATTGCTCCATTAGAAGTTTTTGCCATATACTTTCCTTTATGATTTGTTATAATTAGTTAAGAATCTCATTCGTCATACTGAGCGAAGTAGAAGTATGACTTTTTACCATCAAACATTTATTTCAAAAGTTTCTTTTACTGTAGAAAGCACATAAGTTGTTTTCGTTCCGTTTACTCCCTGCCACGATTGAATTTCAGAAAGAACTTTTTCAAGTGCTTCTGTGTTTTTTACTAACGCTTTTAGGAGATGAGAACCTTCACCCAACACAGCGTGACATTCAAGTAT
>JBDTRQ010000339.1:0-1521 GCA_039931535.1 Ignavibacteriota bacterium | reverse complement strand
AAATCCATACGGTACACGACTGTAAATATCCTGATGAATTTGATCGCTTGAAACTGCGCCCTTCTCTCTTGCATCCATCAGATCTTTCCAAACTTCGGGATAATTTGTTTTTATTTCGTGATTTGAATTATCACAGTTTTCCTGCCACATAAGAAAACTATGGAACGAATTAGCAAGAATTAAATGAGAAACATTTGTTGGATATTTAATTGCATAAGCCTGCGCAACAAGTCCGCCATAAGAATGTCCTAAAATATTAATTGTTTTATAACCCATTTCTTTTCGCAAGGCTTCAAGATCTTCAACGTCTCTTACTAAAGAATATTCAGTAATATTTTTAGCTGTATCAGATTTGCCTCGACCAAAAGCGTCAAAATAAACAAGAGTATTTGTAGTTGATAGTGAATCGAAGGCTCTTAAATAATAATGTGCATTGCCCGGACCGCCGGCAATAAAAAATAATGGTGCACCTTTACCAAAAGTTACAGTCCAAATTTTTGCACCATTTACTTCATAATATTTTCCATCAGTTTCGCTGTCAGGAAAATTTTGTGCAATGACAGAAATTGTAAAACTAAAAATGAATAAAACATTTATTAAGATTCTCATAAAACACCTAAATAATTTTGGTATGTAAATTTGTTCAAATGAATAGTTGCGATCTCAACCAATTTCCAGTCCCTTACAAAAGAGAAAAATTATAGTATATGTCAAATATTTCTTTGTCTTAAAATCTCAAAAAGTAAAACGCCTGTTGCAACTGAAACATTTAATGATTGTATTTTTCCTTTCATAGGAATGCATACAAGATGATCGCATTTATCAGCAGTAAGTTTTCTGATTCCCTTTTCTTCGTTGCCGACAATTATGGCTATTGGAATTTTGTAGTCAACTTTTGTGTAGTCTTTTGCGCCCTCTAAATAAGAGCCAACAACCCAGAAGCCATGTTGTTTTAGTTCATCAATTGTTTGTGCAAGATTGCTTACCTGTGCAATTTTTACATGCTCACTTGCGCCTGCTGATGTTTTTACTACTGTTTCGTTTATCGGTGCGGAGTTATGTTTTGTGATTATAATTCCGTCAACGCCGCTGCAATCTGCACTGCGTAAAATTGCGCCTACGTTATGTGTGTCTTGAATGGAATCTAATATTAATAAAAGAGGATATGTAGATTTTTTTGATTCGGAAATTATATCGCGAAGGTCATAAAATTTTTGTTCTGATTTTGAAGCCGCAACACCCTGTGCAATTTTGCTCTGCGTTATCTGCCTAAATTTTTCATAAGGAACTTGATTAACCTTTATGCCCTTTTTCTTTGCTGCAGCACGAATCGCATCTATGATTCCACCCTCCTGCCCAAACAAAATAAAAACTTGAGAAAGCTCCTCATCGGAGTTAAGTGCTTCTAATACTGGTTTCCTTCCAATTATTAAACTCACTTATTGTATTCCTTTGAGAATGTAAAGTTATCAGGTACAATTTCAAATGTGCAGAACTTAGAATTGTTTTTCTTTTCAGGCA
>JBDTRQ010000338.1:0-14597 GCA_039931535.1 Ignavibacteriota bacterium | reverse complement strand
TAATTGTTGGCATTTTATTTTTTCCTTATTTCTTTTTTGCGCTTACAAGATAAAAGATTACAGATGTTGTAAAAACTGTTTTCGGATTTTGTTCTACCTGTTTTTTGATTTTTAAAATTCCATTTTCATATTCTTCATTTGTAAGATTTGCAAGCTGTGAACAATGGTGTTTCTGCAAAAACGGATCGTTAAAAACATCGCTGCCAATTCTTATGTTGTTAACTTCTTCAACTGATTTGATTTCTACGTTTACAAATTTTTCTGCTTCAAGATTTTTTCTGAGAAAATCTAATGTTGGAAATCTTTTCAAATCATTTTCGTAAACAGAATCAAAATAATTATACACATACCAATCTTTATCTATTGTTGGATCAACACCAAAAACAGCTATCATTCCGTTAGTTGATAATGTTCTTTTACATTCTTGTATAAATTTCAGCTTATCAGAAAAATGATGAATTGCATTTACACAAAATATCAAATCATAAAAATTATCTTTAAAGGGAATATTAATCGCATCAGCATTTACAAAATTAAGCTGTGATTTTTCTGTCTTTGGAATTTTCACCATCTCCAAAGAAAAATCTAAACCAAAAATATTTTGATTGCTGTTTTCAAATAGATTTATCCATCGCCCTGTTCCGCAGCCTGCTTCTAAAATTACATTGTAATTATTGGATGAAACTATCTTTTTAATTTCATTTTCAATTCCTGCTAAATAATTTGTTTTATAACGGTTGTTGTACGTTGCAGCAATTTGTGCGTAATCTGTTTTTTGCATTTTGTACGATTTGATAATTATTACAACATTAAACTAAAAATTAGAAGCATCACATTCAAAAAATTAATTCAGATTTGTTGTAATCAAGTATCCTCTTTTTTAGATTAAACCTAACACAAAAACAATTAATAATATTTACTTTTAGGAGGCACTATGAACAAACTATTTTCTTTACTAATCATACTTATTATTATTTCTTCATCCATCTTGGCACAGGATGTTGAAAAAGTAAAAACAAAGATTGAAGCAATGGATATGGTTTACACTCAAGCTATGATTGATAACGATGTTGATAAAATGATGTCTATGTATGCTGATGATATTATTTCAATGCCAAGTTATCAACCAACAGTAAAAGGACTTGCAAAAGTTAGAGAGCTTAGTGAAATGCAGGCTAAATCCGACTGGAAAACCACACACTTTGAAATGAATATGACCGATGTAATACTTGCGGGAAATCTTGCGATTGAAATAGGTAATTATAATATGAAAATGTCAGGACCAGACATGCCTGAATGGGCGGATTACGGAAAATATATCACTATTTGGGAAGAACAGGCAGATGGTTCGATGAAAATAAAAGTTGAAACATGGAATACGGACACAAATCCCTGGGAACAAATGAATCAAGATAAAGAAGAAAATGAAATGCAAAAGATGGAATAAAAGAGAATAATTTATCCTAATTCAGTCAACATACTGACGCAATTTACGTTAATTGCGTCAGTTGTATTTTTCAATTCTCATCTAACCCACTTTTTCGGATTCATAAATCACAATAAAAATTATGTAAAATAAGGTTGCTTCATTGACTGATTTAACGTAAATTCGGTCAGTATAATGACGGTATTTATATGCTAATTGAAAGAAATGCTCAAAGTCTAATAAAAAATAAACTTTCATCCGGAAAGGTGCTTGTTTTACTTGGCGCAAGACGAGTTGGAAAAACATTCCTTTTAAAGCATCTGATTGAGAACACTGCTGAAAAATACATTTTTTGGAATGGAGAAGATTTTGGGGTTCACGATTTACTAAAACGAAGAAGCATACAGAATTATAAAAACATTCTTGGTGATGCAACTTTATTAATTATAGATGAAGCCCAAAAAATTCCTGACGCCGGTTCGATACTAAAATTAATTGTTGATTCATTTGAAAACTTAAAAATAATTGTTACCGGCTCATCCGCTTTTGACATAACCAATTTAACAGGCGAGCCATTAACCGGAAGAAAAATTGAAATAAATATTTTTCCGGTTGCAGAAAATGAATTTTACAAAATAGAAAAACCGGAACAACGATTTGATAATTTAATACACAGATTAGTCTTTGGCAACATGCCTGAATTAATTAATCTCAACAATAAATCAGACAAAGAAGAATATTTACGAACCTTAATTAGTTCATATCTACTAAAAGATATTTTAGCGTTTGAAAATCTTAGAAGCTCATCTAAACTATTTGAACTTTTAAAACTTATTGCGTTTCAAGTTGGCAACGAAGTTTCTGTGCAAGAATTAGGCAGACAATTATCAATGTCTAAAAATACAATTGAAAAATATCTTGATATCCTTTCCAAGGTTTTTGTGATTTATAAATTAACCAGCTTTAGCAGAAACCTAAGAAAAGAAATTGTTAAAAATGCTAAGTGGTGTTTTTATGATAACGGAATAAGAAATGCTATTGTAGCTAATTTCAATCCTTTGGAAAACAGAAACGATACCGGAATTCTTTGGGAAAATTATATGATGTCTGAACGAATTAAACATCAAAGCTATAGCGGAGTTTATGCTAACAGATATTTTTGGAGAACTTATGACCAGCAAGAAATTGATTTAATTGAAGAACGAGAAGGAAAATTATTTGCTTACGAGTTCAAATGGAACAAAGGCAAAGAAGCGGCACCAGTAGCATGGAAAGGCGCTTATCCCGAAAGTACGTTTAAAACAATAACAAAGGAAAATTATTTAGATTGGATTATTTGATTTAATAATCCAATCGTAATAATATTTTCATCTAAACATCTTTATTAAAACTTCTCTTCTGAAATTAAAAATTTCATTTATCTTTTTTGATATAACAAGTTTGTTTACAATTCTTCCCAGAAATCCAAAAGGAACAACATAACTTACAATGTCTTCCATAAAAACACTGCCATTTTCTGTTTCTTTAAAGATGTGTTCGTGATGCCACATTTTATACGGACCAAATCTCTGCTCATCCACAAAGTAATTTGGTTCATTAACTTGAGTAATTTCCGTAACCCACGTTTGTGGAATATTTAACAACGGACGAACTAAGTAAGAGGTGATTAAACCTGCATACATTTTATCCGGAAGAGAAGAAGTTACCTGAAAACTTAGCCAAGGCGGCGTAATTTTAGAAAGATTAGCAGGATTAGAAAAAAACTTCCAGGCATCATTCTTGGGAATACTTAATTTTTGTGAAGATTTGTGTTGATAAAGTTTCATAACCTTTTCATATTGTTGATAGTGATTTAACAAATTATAGTAACAAATAATTCCCTAACGTATGAATATTACTTCTATCGGAGAAATTCTTTACGATATTTATCCAAGTTATAAACGACTTGGCGGGGCGCCGCTTAATTTTATTTATCACATAAAAAAACTTACCGATAGCGGAAACATTATTAGCCGTGTTGGTAAAGATGTGCTTGGCAATAAAGTTATAAACGATCTTAAACAATCCGGATTGTCGTTTGATTTTATTCAACATGATAATCTCCACCCAACAGGAATGGCAATTGTACATCTTGATGATTCCGGTGTGCCAACTTTTAAAATAGATACTAACAGCTCGTACGATTTTATAGAAGTAAACGAAGAAAATGAAAATTTAATTAATGTTGATACAGATTGTTTGTACTTTGGAACGCTTGCACAGCGTTCAGAAATTTCCCGCACAACAATACAATCATTTTTTAATCGCGGATTAAAATATTTTGCGGATATAAATCTCCGCCAAAATTTTTATAATGAAGAAATACTTAACGCATCTCTAAAAGCTGCCGATTTTATTAAAGTAAATTATGATGAAATGCATATGCTTAATGATTTGCTTCTGCAATCAGAGTACTCAACAGAACGCGTTGCGTATGAGTTAATGGATAAGTATGAAATACATATGATCGCTGTAACACGCGGTAAAGACGGCTCATCAATTTTTGAAAATGGAAAACGATACGACCACACAAATATTGATATAAAAGTTGTTGATACAACAGGCGCAGGCGATGCCTTTGCGGCAGTTCTTTGCGCTGGATATTTACACGGATTAGAAATTCACTATATAAATAAACTTGCAAACGATTTTGCAAGTGAGATTTGCCAGTTTGAAGGTGCGCTGCCAAAGTACGATAGAGTTTATGAAAGCTTTAGAGAGCAGATGGGATTTTTTTAGCATCCTTTTGATCAAAAAGGAAATTTAATCTAGCCTCCTGGCGAATAATTTGAAGCGAACACGAGAAACAAAATAGTAAGTCCAATTAATGTTAGTGTTATTGTTCCGCCTAAATCAAATCTGGATTCTCTAATCTTTTCAACTTCACTCATTGCAATAAATTTCTTTTCGGTGCCTTGAAACACGAGTAATGAGTCTCCAACTATTTTAATGTTAGTTGTATCATCTTTCTCAACAACAAATTCTTTCCCATTTTTGTAAACAACTTTTATATCATTCCTTTTATCAAGATTGGAGTAATCGTCTTTTGAAACTTCATAAAATGAATGGCAGCCTGTTAATAAAATTGAGGTGGTTAAAAGAAATATCAGCAGCCGAAAAACATGTTTTGAAATCATCATTGATGCTTTCTGATTATATCTTATGTCTCTCAATAATCTCTTCGGGAATTCTTGTGGGACGACCGGACGTAATAGAAACAAGCGTGTAAAGCATTTCTCCTTCAACAGCAATTTTATTTGTTGCTTTGTTATAAACCCAAACATTAATTGTAACCTGTGCACCGCTCCAATCGCCAACTTGTGTTTTAACTAATGCAACATCACCAAATTTTAATTCACGTTTGTAATGAAGATGCACTTCGCTTGCAAACCAGTTTAAACCTTTGCTAATATATTCTTCCATCGGAACTTTATAATTATCGCGCATCTGTATAAATCTTGCTGTCTGGATATAATCCAAATATTTTGAGTTGTGAACGTGATTGTTCATATCAATATCATCGGGGCGAACAATTATTTCTGTTTCAAAAATTGACTTTGTATTAGTTTCTTTACTCATCAATTACATCTCTATAAAGTTTTTAAGAAGTTTTAATCCGGATTCACCGGACATTTCAGGATGAAATTGTAAACCGTAAGCATTTTCATTTTCGATGGAAGTACAAACATTAATATTGTTTTTACTTAATGATGTGCAATCTTCGTTTTTGGGTAAGTAATAAGAATTGTTAAAATAAAATTCTGAGTTCACATCAATACCATCGAATAAAATACTCTGCTTGCAAAAACTAATTTTGTGCATTCCTTTATAAGCAGATTCATCAATTGAGTTATCATATTTTATTGCAGTCCCGGGAAAAAAGCCCAGGCAGGAAAAATTTCCTTCGGTTGAATAATCCGCCATTAACTGCATTCCCAATCCAACACCAAGTATTGGTTTTTTGATTATGCGAAGAATTGAAAATAAATTAAGTAAATGTATTTTCTTCATCGCTTCTGAGGCGCTGCCGCAGCCTGCAAAAATTATTTTATCGGAACGGCAAATATCAACTTCGTTTCGGGATATAATAAAATCATATGTAATGTTTTTTATAGATTCCGCTACTTTGGAAATACAGACATCACCGTAATCTATTATTGTTACCATTTTAAAAATTTAACTTCTTAATTCTACTAATTATATTAAAACAAATTTAATTGCGATTGTAAAATAGTAATACGGCGTAACTATTCGAATTTATACACAAGAAGATTTGAAATTATTGCATAATGCTCATTCTGAGTGTTGACTATCAGTTTTTGATTACTTGATTAAGAGCATTTTTTTTGTCAGTGTATAATTGCCAATTTTTATTTGATAGAAATATACTCCTGAAGCTAGATGATGATTGGGGGTTGATGTACCTTGCCTACCGGCAGGCAGGTTGAATTCAACTTCATATTTTCCTGCTGGTTTAAATTCATCAACTAAAGTTGCGATTTCATTTCCCATAATATCATAAACTATTAAAGATTGATGACTGCTGACTGAAGACTGCCAACTGATTTTCGTACTTGGGTTGAATGGATTCGGATAATTCTGGAATAGTTGAAATGACATTGGAATATTTTCTACTTCAACAGAAGTAGTATTTGAAAACTCATAACTGCCAATATCAAATCCACTTCCTTGTGGGCGGGAAATGTTATCGAGATCTTCAAATACTGTTGGAAGCACTAAATTAGTTCCTGAATTTACAGCCTGAGAATTTTGAAGAAGATGAAAATTATTATTTGAATAATTGACGAATATCTGGTTCTCCGGATTTGCAATCATCGAATGAACATCATAACCCAATGATTGCCATTGACTGAATGTCATATTTGAATTTCCATCATCATTACTCAGACGATTAACCAGAATATTATAATCACTTACAAACCCAGTCATTGAAGCTGCATCAAGTGCGATGCTTCCTCTGAAGCTGTGATGATTAATAAAAATATTATTGTAAAGTGTATTTCCGGTTGAACCATCAACAGAAATAATACACCACCTTCCATCGGAAGGTTGTCTGATTGTGTTATTATAAACTTTATTATTCTTCGAAGCATCGCCGCCGTCGATCTGAAACATTGCTATTCCGGTTGCGTGGTTGTTGTAAATAAGATTGTTAAATATTTTTGAATCCTGAACTCCATCCATATTAATTGCTGAACCGCCGCCATCACCGTTATCGTGAATAATATTCCCTTCAACAATCGCATTACTTATGATTCCATCACCACCTTGAGAAATATCACCATTCATATGAATTCCACATCCGTTATTATTGAATGAGTGATTGTTTCTGATTATAGGTCTGTCGCTGCTATTGGAAATATAAATGCCGTGTTCATCTGCACTATAAGAACAGGTATTGTTTTCAACTGTTAAATCATCAGTGAATCCAGTGAAGATTCCCCAACGCTGATTATTGTGGCAATAATTATTTTTTATCGTTATGAAATCGGAAACTGCAGCTCTTATTCCTGCACGAGGTTGGTTCTTTACTTCGAGTCCATCAATTACAATCCAGCTTGTATTTTCAATATTGATTCCATCTGGAGTAACTGCATTTCTCTGATCGATAATTACACTGGCTTCATCAGCTTTAAATACTATCGGATTATTTTGATTTCCGGTGGTCCGAATATCAAATCCAACATAATTTCCTTCAAGAACCAAAACAGAATCACCAGCAGAAACCATATCCGCTGCGTGCTGTAATGTTGCAAATGCATTTTGTGGAGTTAAACCATTATTGCTGTTGCTTCCTGATTCTGAAACGTAATAAGTTGATTGGGCGATTGTCGTAATATTGAATAAAACAATAAATAATGTTAAAACCCTGTATAAAATTATCATCTTTTTCTCTTTCAGCCAGTGAGTATTTTTTTAACATGTTAAATACTTCAATTTAAGTACCAACAAGGTACTCTCTTGAAATGAATTTATAGTCAAAAACACTTTTATTAAGTCGGCACGATAGGAAAAAACAGGAGAGTTTAAACGTAATTTTTGCTTGCTTTATTTGGACAATTAAGTCGTTAAAATAATGTAATAAAAAACCTGTCTCTAATAACTTAAAAACAGGTTTATATTAAGTTTCTGTAATCCTTTTTTATTTCAATATTAGCATTTTCTTTACCTCAACGAAAGTGCCAGCTTTCAGTCGATAAAAATATATTCCACTACTCAATTGATAAGAATTGAAATTAACCTTATACGAGCCCGTACTTTCAAAACCATTTACTACGGTTGCTACTTCCTCTCCCAGAGAATTATAGACTACTAATTTCACATTTCCACTTTCAGGAATTGAATACTTAATTGTAGTCGATGGATTAAACGGATTTGGGTAGTTTTGTTGCAACTCAAAGTGATAAATGGGAAAACCATTATCTGAAACGTCAGTTGCATTTTCTACAGTTATTACTCCTGACATTCCAGCACCACCAACTCCTCCATGCTGAGCACAATAATATGGATTTGAACCTGCCGAATTAAAAGTATGTTCATAAGTCCAGGCACTCGAAGACACTGGTCCACTAGAAAAGCTAGTATCCTCTGCTACAACGCTATGCAATCCACCGGAGTTAGTCCATTTAACAGTATCACCTACTTTAATTGTGAGCTGTGCCGGAGTAAATGAGAAATTTGCTACATTAACTGTGAAAGTTGTCTGAGGAAAAACTTCTTGAACAAAAAGTGGAACAAGAGTTAAAATAATAAAGTAATAAATCTTTTTCATCGGTTCTTTCTGATTAACGGTTATTTATCCATTATTTATAGAAATAAGGATCTAGGACACTTACTTCAATAATATTATCAACTGGCAATCCATTCGTTTTAGCTGATTTTCTAATAGCCTCTGGAGATGGAGCATCATAGATGCAAAAAGTTTTTTTCTTATCTTTTGTTACATAAGAATGAACCCAAGTTACATTGTCTTCTGCATTGTTGGAAACCACTGTCAAACACATATCTGTTCCCACTTTATCTATGGGTATGTTAAGTCCATTAGGAAAGGTTCGTTCAACCAAATAACGGTGCATTTCGATTTTATCAGTTTTTGGGGCATCCTGGGCTGATAATTGATAAAATGGGATTAAAAAAAACACCAACAGGGGTAAAAAAATTCTGTTTCTCATAAAATTTGCCTCCTTTGTTTGAAAATGATTAAAATTATTAGATAAATAGATTTTGATTGTTGATTTAGAAGGTCAAGTATAAAAGCAATAAAACTAATTATCTACATTATAAACTTAGTCATTCAAATAAGCTAGGTGTTAGGAAATTTCTCGCATTCTTTAGGACTTTTAATGCAAAAGCTCAAAATGCGGTTACTTATGGACAAAAATCCACACCCACTTTCATAAATATAAAATTCAGTATAATTATTAAATATAGATTTACTTGATCAAAATCATTTTTCTTGTTTCTATAAAGCTGCCAGCTTGTAATTTATAGAAATAAATTCCACTTGTTAATCCCGCAGCGTCAAAGATTACTTCATAACTTCCGATAGGCTTTTCTTCATTAACCAAAGTTGCAACATCTCTTCCAAGCAAATCATAAACTTTAAGAGTTTGATGACTGCCGACTGGAGACTGCTAACTTATCTTTGTACTTGGGTTAAAAGGACTTGGATAGTTCTGCTCGAGTGAGAACACAGTTGGAATTTGAGGCGATGTTGAACTGACTGATGTGGGGGTTTGAATTTATTTAACAGTGGCGTAGTCAAGAGCGCTCATGCCTGTTATATAAATATTGGACAATGTATCAACGAACATGCCCGTTGGTTCTTCACTGCTTCCTGCAAAATCAGAGTTGGTATATTTTATTGTCCAATCTTCTGTCCCATCGGGTGTCTACTTGATAGTTGTGTAATCAAAAGCTGTCATAACATTAGAACTGTAACCTGCAACAAAAACATTTCCGGTTTTATCAACAGCTAATCCAATTCCTTTATCAATATCATTTGCGTCCCCGTTGTATCTTTTAACCCAAACAGAATCACCCGCAGAAACCAAATCAGCAGCATACTGAAGTGTTGCAAATGCAGTCTGAGGTGATAATCCATTATTGTTATTGCTTCCTGATACTGAAACGTAAAAAGTTGACTGCGATTGAATCAGTGTGAGAGGTAGAAATAAAAAAATCAATGTTTGTAAAAAGTGTCTAAACATTTTATGCCTTTTCTGTTTAGCCTGATGTTACAATTTAAGTACCATCATATTAACCAAAGATTGCTTTTCAATTTGATTGAAATTAACGTGAATGGTAAAATAAAGCGACAATCTTTTCGCAAGAAGAGGTTAAGGCAATTTCCTTTGGAAAAATTTACTCGGTTATTTTTTAAACCTTTCAACAAATGCTTTAGATAATCTTAACGGTGCATCAACATCTTTATTTAAATAAAGCGATGGTTCAATTAGCTCCAACTCCATTAGTGCAAATTCATTTTTCTTTGTTCTAACTAAATCAACTCTTCCGTACAATGGAATTGTAGAAAGCTTTTGAATAATATTTTCTGCAATCATAATCATATCTGATGATACTTTTATTGGCTGGATATTTCCGCCATGTTCTTCCTGCACACGAAAATCTTTTTCCTTTGGTTTTTTTAAAACAGAGTGGCTAAACTTTTCATCAAAAAAGAATAAAGAATACTCTCCTTCATCAATAATATTATTTAAAAAAGGCTGAACCATAAACTCTCTTTGAGCAAATATTTTTTTCAGATTAGGGCTTTGTTCTTTAAGTTTTTCTTTGGATAATCGAAAAGTGTTATCAGCATTGGCGCTTACATTTGGTTTGATAATAATTTCATCAGTATCAAGTCTTTCAAAATAATTATTAGCTAAAGCTGGATTAAAACTCTTCTCCCAAATTGTATCAACTATTGTTATGCCTTTTTGTTTAAGTTGAAATAAATAATTTTTATTCATGTTCCATTTCATCAAGTCAAGATCATTTTCAAGATGAGTAACACCGTTTATCTTTTCTAAAACGCTTATAAATTTTTCAGCATCGTTTTGATAATCCCAAGTTGAGCGAACGATAACAGCATCATAATCCGCCCAATTTATTTTTTCATTTCGCCAGGATACTTCTTCAGCCATCCAGCCGAGTGTTTTCATCGGCTCAATTAAAAGTTTATCGTAAGTGTGAAAATTTTCTAACGAATCCATTGAAAGGAGTGCCGCTTTTTTATCCATAAAATTTATCTTAATATTTTAATCTAAATAGTGAAGCGGAAAATTAAAGCACAACAACTGATTTACAAAAATAAATTCTTTAACTTTGCACCCTTGAAAGTAAAGTAAAACACAATAGAGAAAGAACACTTCTGTGGAATGGATGATACTGATTCTCTGGCTTTCTATAATTAATGCCGGGCTTGGCGGGCAATATGTTTTAAACTGGATGGCGAACCAGCCTAAATATACTGGCGGTAGCAATGTTGAGATATCTGCTTGAATAATGACATGGTGGAGAGAAATTTCAAAACTTCTTTGGGCTCTTATTGCAATAATTCTTGAGCTTTCTCGAGGCAAAAAAGCAAAATATTTGTGGCCTGGCGCGCTCTCATTATCTACAATTATTATTTGTGCTTTTACCGGCGTAATAGAAAACATTGGTTTCTTCTATCTGCCAAAAAATTACTCGCCGCATATATTTGCACCCTATGTAAATGTTTATCTCGCCTTCCTTCCATTCTTTGGCAAGCTGCTTTTTAAAGCATCGATACGTAAAGAACATTGGATTGGTATTTCTCTTGTAATTGTAGGGCTTGCAATACCAAAACTTCCATGGCTTTTAGGTTTTGCACAAGACAATCATAATGCTCTTGATCTTAACGCTATCATCTGGATTTTAATAATCAACGGGTGTTTACTATCTCAGCACGTTTTAAATAACAAAACTGTTCAAACAGTTTTACCCGGCGTTGGACCAAACGCACTTGTATTGTGGCGCGAGATCTGGAAAATGGTTTTCATTACCTCTGCAATTTTTATTATTCCAATTATCGGCAACATGATGAATGTAAACATGCCCGATAGTGTTAAATCATCAAAGTTTGAAACAAGGGTTCTTGATAAAGTTGATGAAAACAAAAAGGAATATTTGCTTAGTTGCTATACTAAAATTGATAACAATTATGTTTTAAAATCTGAAGTGTCTGAAAACGAAGAAGTAAAAATAAAAGAGATTATCAAAGCAACGGAGTATCATCAATTCTTTTCTTTGTTTGATGGAAGCATAATTCCTAATAACTGGCTTCCGATACTTTTTGTTATTGCAGCAGGATTTACAGGATATGTTTATAGCTTTGGTTTTTTTAGGCTCTCAAATTTTTCTGCACATTTTTGGGTGCCCTATACAAACGTTTGGTTGGCTTTGCTTCCCTTTGTTATGCTATTGTTCGGCAAAGATGTTACGGGATATCAAATTGTCGGTGCTATTGTTGTAACTATAGGGCTTATGATTGGCGTGATGGACCATAGAAAAAATAAAGTTGTGGAAATTGAAAAAAGAAACAAGTAGTTTTCTGAAAACTATAAAAAAATAGGGGCATATTTTGGATTTACGAAAAAGAGCCTTTGGTTTGACATTTGGAATAATGGTTGGATTATTTTTTTCATTAATAACTTGCTGACTATTAATTAATTATCACTCATAAAACATATGTCTTTTTAACATTTCAAATTTAAATATGTCAAATACAAAAAAATCTTTATCGCTTTCAAAAGAAAAAATAAAAATACTTCTGTTAGAAGGATTACATAAAAATGCTTCACAGCTTTTTAATGACAATCAATATCACACAGTTGAATATCAGGAGAGTTCGCTTGAGCCCAACGTGTTGATTGAAAAAATTAAAGATGTTCATCTGCTTGGAATAAGATCTAAAACAAATATTACAACCGATATACTTAAACACGCAAACAAACTTCTTGCCATTGGCTGTTACAGCATCGGCACAAATCAGGTTGATTTAACTGCGGCAAAACTGCAAGGCATTCCTGTTTTTAATGCCCCGTTTTCAAATACACGCTCTGTTGCGGAACTTGTGATAGCTGAATGTATTTTTCTTATCCGTGGTATCCCTGAAAAAAATTATTCTTCACACAATGGAGTTTGGCTTAAAGATGCTTCAAACTCGTATGAGGTTAGAGGAAAAAATTTAGGCATTGTTGGATATGGACACATCGGCTCGCAAGTTTCTGTGCTTGCAGAGGCATTGGGAATGAATGTTTACTACTTTGATATTGAAAAAAAATTAAATCTTGGCAATGCAAAATCCTGCACAAGTTTAAAAGAACTTCTTTCAATTTCTGATATTGTTACTCTTCATGTTCCGGAAACTGAACTAACAAAAAATATGATCGGTAAAAGGGAATTACGTTTGATGAAGAAAGGATCATACTTATTAAATGCGGCTCGGGGTTCTATCGTTGTAATTGATGATCTTGCAAAAGTGTTGGAAGAAAAACATCTTGCCGGCGCCGCGATAGATGTTTTTCCGGAAGAGCCAAATTCAAATAAAAATTCTTTTAAGAATGTACTTCAAAAATTCCCTAATGTAATTTTAACTCCGCACATTGGCGGCAGCACATCTGAGGCGCAGGCAAATATTGCACTTGAGGTTTCTGAAAAGCTTGTTAAGTATTGTGATATTGGAACAACTATCGGAGCAACAAACTTTGTTGAAGTTGCATTAACACCAAATTTAAATAAACAGAGATATTTGCACATTCATAAGAATCAGCCCGGAGTATTAAACAAAATAACCACGGTGTTCACATCAAGAAAACTTAACATTGCATCCCAGTATTTACAAACAGATGCACAAATCGGTTATGTGATAATTGATATCGATAATAAAAATAATTCCGATGAGATAATGAAAGAGCTAAAAGCAATTCCCGAAACAATTAAAACGAGAATGCTGCTATAGCTTTTTAATTATTCTCCCGCTTCGTCAAGTTTATCTTCCCAAAGATATTTTTTTGTTTCCTTGGCTATCACACCGCTTAATAAAAGTAATGAAACAAGATTTGGTACTGCCATTAGTGCGTTTGTAATATCTGCAAAAGTCCAAACTATATTTAAAGACATAACAGAACCAATCATTACAAATATTACCCAAAGGTAGCGGTACGGTTTTATAACTTTATTTCCGAAAAGATATTCCGCAGCTTTTTCGCCGTAGTAGGACCAACCGAGTATCGTAGAAAAAACAAAGGTTAACAATCCAAGTGTAAGCACGATTGGACCGATAATATGAAAATCACTAAAGGCTTGCTTAGTTAGTGCGGCTCCGGATAATCCCTTAACCCATTCGCCTGAATTTACAATTACCAATCCTGTTATCGCACAAACAACAACAGTATCCCAAAACGTTCCTGTTGAAGAAACCAAAGCCTGGCGCACAGGATTTTTTGTTTGTGCAGCTGCGGCAACAATTGGGGCGCTTCCTAAACCTGATTCATTTGAAAAAAGTCCGCGTGCAATTCCAAATCTTATTGCTTCTTTCATTCCAGCACCAAGAAATCCGCCAACAACAGCTTGTCCGCTAAATGCACTATTAAGTATTAACATAACAGTATCGGGAATTCCATTAATCTTCATCCCGAGTACAATTAAACAACCAAGCACATAAGTAATTGCCATAAAAGGAACGAGCCGCTCACAAACTTTTGCAATGGATTTTATTCCACCGATAATTACAACCGCTGTAAGAATAGTTAACACCAAGCCTGTAACCCACATTGGAATTTGAAAAGCCTCATTAACTAATGTTGAAATTGAATTTGCCTGCACCATATTTCCAATTCCAAAAGCTGTAACGGATGTAAATGCTGCAAATAAAACTGCGAGCCATTTCATATTTAGTCCGCGTTCAAGAACATACATTGGTCCGCCTGCCATTGAGCCATCCGGCATTTTAACTCTATACTTTACCGCAAGCAACGCTTCGCTGTATTTAGTTGCAATTCCAAACACACCAGTAAGCCACATCCACAAAACTGCGCCGGGTCCGCCGGCAGCAACAGCAGTTGAAACACCAACAATATTTCCC
>JBDTRQ010000337.1:0-3859 GCA_039931535.1 Ignavibacteriota bacterium | reverse complement strand
AAAAGCTATTGAATTACTAAGAAAAAAAGGTGCAGCAATTGCATCCAAAAGAGCTGATAAATCTGCTAACGAAGGTATTGTAGTTGCAAAAGTTTCTGATGATCATAAAAAAGCTGCAATGATTGAAGTGAATTGCGAAACTGATTTTGTTGCTAAGAGTGATGACTTTATCAAACTTGCAAATGAAATTGTTAATGCAACTTTTAGTTCAGACCAATCAGATGCTAAGGTATTGCTTGAATCCAACAAAAACTTGAATGAAAAAGTTGTTGATGTGATGGGAAAAGTTGGAGAGAAGATTGAGGTTTCTCGTGTGTTAACTGTAAAAGCTGATAACGGATTGATTGTTGACTATATCCACATGGGATCAAAACTTGGTGTGCTTGTTAAATTTGATAATGTTTCCGGAAACTCGGACGAGTTAGTTGAAATCGGAAAGAGTATTGCAATGCAGGTTGCCGCCATGAATCCTATTTGTGTTTACAGAGAAGAAGTTCCAACTACTACGATTGAAAAAGAAATCGATATCTATAAGGAATTAGCTCGTAAGGAAGGTAAACCTGAGAATATTTTGGAAAAAATTGCTACGGGTAAACTGAATAAATTCTATTCTGAAAATTGTTTATTTGAACAAGCTTACATAAAGGATAGTACAAGTTCAAAAACTGTTGGTAACCTAATCGAAGATTACAATAAGAAAAATGCTTCGCAGGCTAAGATTAGTTTGTTTAAGCGTTTTCATCTCGGCGACGCGAATAAATAGTTTTATGTAAAAGGTCTTAATTTTATTAAGACCTTTTTTTATATTTATCATTAAAGAATTCAAAAGGTTGTAATGAGTGCAGTAAAATTTAAAAGAGTATTACTAAAGTTAAGTGGTGAATCTTTGATGGGTGTTCAAGGATTTGGAATTTCATCAGAGGTATTGGATTTTTTTGCTGATGAGGTTAAAAAAGTTCACGATGTTGGAGTTGAACTTGGAATTGTAATTGGCGGAGGAAATATTTATCGCGGGCTAAGTGCAAGTACACAAGGAATTGATCGTGCAACCGGCGATCAAATGGGAATGCTTGCAACGATGATAAACGCACTTGCTTTACAAAATGCAATTGAGAAAAAAGGAATTAAAACCCGCTTAATGAGCGCGATTAAAATGGAAGAAATTGCTGAGCCATACATAAGACGAAGAGCAATGCGGCATCTTGAAAAGGGAAGAGTTGTTATTTTGGGTGCAGGAACTGGACATCCATATTTTACAACGGATACTGCGGCATCTCTAAGAGCTGTTGAAATTGGTGCGGATATAATAGTAAAAGGAACCCGTGTTGATGGTGTTTATGATACTGATCCCGAAAAGAATTCTAATGCAGTTCGATATGAAAATATATCTTATAAGGATATTCTAAAAAATAATTTACGCGTAATGGATCTTACGGCAGTAAGTTTGTGTCAAGAAAATAATTTACCGATGATTGTTTTTAATATGGATGTTCCCGGCAACTTATTGAAATTAGTATTAGGTGAACCAGTTGGTACATTTATAAATAATGAAGATTCAAAATAAAATTTTAACAATAATTTAGTGAGGTGTTATGCACCAGTTAACAAAAGATGCAAATAACAGAATGGGTAAAACTTTGGAAGCGTTAAAATCCGAGCTTTCAAAAGTAAGAACGGGCAAAGCAACTACTGCTCTGCTTGATGGTGTTAAAGTTGATTATTACGGTACAATGACGCCAATAAGTCAGGTTGGAAATATTACTGTTCTCGATCCACATACATTGTCGATAACTCCTTGGGAGAAGGCAATGGTTATCCCGATTGACAAAGCAATCTTAGAGGCTAATTTAGGATTTAATCCGATTAGCGATGGTACAAATCTTAAAATTCCAATTCCCATGCTAACGGAAGAACGAAGAAAAGATTTTGTAAAAATTGTAAAAAAGTTTGGTGAAGATTCCAAGATTGCAATTAGGAATGTTAGAAGAGATGCAAATGAGCATCTAAAAAAAGAAGAAAAAGATAAGAAGATCTCTGAAGATCAATTAAAAAGTGAAGAAGATGAAGTACAAAAGTTAACAGATCAGCACATCAAAATGATTGATGAAACATTGAAACACAAAGAAAATGAAATAATGGAAGTTTAGATTTTAAGTCTTTTTAATCACCCAACTCCAATTTTTGAGTTGGGTTTTTTTTTATCTTTGAGTCAAATAAGCTTTATTTAATTTTGTATTTTTGTTTAGTGTAAAAAATAATTTAAATCAATAATGAATCCAGAAACAGAGGAAAAATCTAAAGGTATCATTTCAATTTTAAGCAGTCCTTTGCTTAAAAATGTTATGTTTACTATCGCTGCGATGGCGCTTTTTGTATCTGGAGTTATTATTTATGGTGTTATTTTAAATCTAAGAGAAGTTTCACTAAATGAAGCAATGCTGCAAAAAGGATTTAGAAAACTAAATGATGTTAATATTCTAGTAGATAGAAAAACCTTTACGCTTGGTGTTTATGAAGATACCGTTTTTATAAAATCATACCGCGTAAGTTTTGGCAGAAACCTTATTGATAAAAAGAAATTGAGTGATGATGGCGCAACACCAATTGGGACTTATAAAATTTGCAGCATAACTGATAATGCAACTTATTACAAATTTTTAAAATTAAATTATCCTAATTTGGATGATGCAGCCGAAGCTTTGCGTAAACAACTTATTACTCAAAAACAATTTAATCAGATTAAGTTTGAATTTTATTATGAGGAATGTGTTAGTGCAAATACTGTATTAGGCGGCAATATTGGTATTCATGGTATTGGAAGATTAAATCCTATTTTTAAAAATCTGCCGTTTGTTTATAATTGGACAGATGGTTCTATTGCAATAAGTAATGAATCACTTGATGAAATTTTATCAGTAATTAAAACAGGGACTCAAGTTGTTATTAAATAATTTATTAAATCGATTGCTGCTGATTATTTTATTGGCAGGAATAATTTCTTGTTCAGAAAAAAAAGAAAAAATCCCAGTTCTGGATTTTGAAAACAAAGCTCAGCTTTTAGAAATAATTAAGAAGCACTATAACAAAGACACTCAAATTGTACTTGGCGGTATGTTTGATGAAACAGGCAAAAATTTTGAAGCCGTTGGAACAGAAATAAATAATAATGACGAGTGGGGAATTAAGTTTACATTTTTAGAACAATCTGGTGATGAGTTTATTTCAAAATATGAAACCGATTTATTGGATGGTTCCTTTAAAGGGAGTTTGGTTGATAAAATAAAATTTTCTTCAATAGATTACGATCTGGTTTATTATAATTCGCAAGGTTACTTTTTAGGCAGCGGCGGCGGAGAAATATTTTCATACATAGTTGATTTTGAAAATAAGCAAGTTTATTATGCTCATCTTGTAGTTGAAGCGCCAACTGAAACATCATTATTTATATCCGATAATACACAGAACAAGGAGTTAGTAAACTTTTTTACTCTATCATTTAAAAAGGATTATCCATCTTTAAAGATTGTTAAAGATGATGTTGTAGCTGAATGATAATTATTTGTACAACAACTTGGATGGGAGATGGCGGAGGTTATATCATAGGTAGAATTTTGGGAGGAAAGATTTTTTATGAGATGGAATGTTGGAGATTTATTCGAGCAATGTCACCAAGTAAAACCATTGAAGGAAGTTTGGGATATTTGGCGTTTTCGCTAACATTCGCGTACATATCAACTTTTTTCTATCACAAAATCTCATTTGAAAAAATAATCGTATTAGGTTTCATTTGCGGAATTTTTGGACAAATTGGAGATTTAGTCGAATCAGCATTCAAACGTAGAAAAGGAATTAAAGATAG
>JBDTRQ010000336.1:0-30797 GCA_039931535.1 Ignavibacteriota bacterium | reverse complement strand
ATCAACTCGAAGAAAAACTTCTGGAATGTTGTACATCGGCTCGCTTCGGCTCTCATTTCCGTAAACGTAATATCCAAGGTTTAATCCTATTCCAAAAGGCGCGCGTGGCTTTGGAGAAAGAAACATAAACTCTCCGCTTAGCCCAAAACCAAGGTTATCAACTTGTTCTCCAAACTCACCTTGTGGCAATGCCAACGATAAGTTAATGCCCGCTTGTTGTGCGCTTAATTTATTTGAAAATAGAAATAAAAGCAGCAACGATAAAACTGTAAGGTGATTTTTTACACTCATAATAGCTCCGAACTAATTTTAAAAAATTTTGCGCTGCAAATTAAATTTGATGATCAAAATTACTAATCATTCTATGATGAACGGTCGTGGGGGCACTGTAAACTTTATAATAAAACGGCGAGATGCTATCTTTTTTATTTTAAGTATAAAAATATGGGGATCAAAAAATGATCCCAAATAATTTCTTTATTCGATGTTAAAGTTTAAACAATCTTGTGGTTTCTTGTTCAGTTTGATTTTCATTCACATCATTTGGATCATCAATGGAAATTTTCCTTGAAATAGAATCCTGCCTGTTCTTAAGAATTGATTGTTCGATCTTTAATCTCTCTCTTATTTTTTGATAACGCTGAAGTACTCTTTGGCTCTTTGCGATTTCTTCCTGTAGTTTCTTTTTCATCGATGCAAGTTTAACAATGTTACCGCGATGTTCTTCGTGTTCAACTTTTATCATACTTATTGCGGATTGCAACTCAATAAGTTCTTCCATAGAATCGGAAATTTTATGGTTAAATTCATCAACCCTTTCTTCATAGTTTCGTACTTCTTTTTCAGTTTTAGATCGTTTCTCTTTGACTTCCACAAATTTCTGATTCATGTTGTTGATAAGTTCCTGCAAACTTTGTTCAACGGCAGTTCTCTTTTTCAGAATAAGTTCTGCTTCAAGTTTCATATCATCATTGGAATTTTTCTTTTCCAAAATCTGTTCATCAAGTTTTAACAAATCATTTCTAAGCTGTTCCTTCTTTTCATTAAACGATTTTAGTAATTGTTCAAAACTGTCAATTTCAGCCTGGCGCATACTTAATAAACGATCGCTTTCTTCAATAGCACTTATCTTCTCAAACAAAACCTGATCTTTTTCTTCAATATCTTTTTCTTTTTTAAGAACTATCTGATCAATTACAGATCTCTTTTTTGTAATCTCGTTCATCTCAGTATTAAAACGCTGAAACATTTTTGTAAACCTGTTTTCAAGATCAAGATTACCCTTTTCAATCTCCTCACGGCGCTGCTCTAACAAAGGAAGTATTTCTTTTATTTTCTCTTTATCCTTATTAAGCTTATCATAAGAATCCTGCTCAAGAATTGTACGCTTGTGCAGCTCGTTCTTTAAATCTTCAAGTCTGCGGGTTTCATCGGAAAGTTCTTTGTGTCTGTTTTCAATTTCAGTTACTTCAACGCTAAGCTTTGCTAATCTTTTTGTTTTTATACTTAATGATTCTTCGGTTGCAAACAATTCTTTCTGTTTGCTTTCAATTGTTTCAAATATTTTTTGCTGACGAGCGTTTGTTTCATTCATCTCTCTAAGTTTTTCTGCCATCTGCGATTCTAAAATCTGCGATTCATTTTCGCGCGCAGTAAAACTATTTTCGATCTGATTTAGTCTATCAACTTTTTCTTTTATCTGCTCAGCAAGCTCATCAACTTTTAAGCGAGTAATATGCTCGGCTTGATTTAGCTCTGAAATAACAATTCGTATTTTTTCAGCTTCGACACTTTGCAATTCAACTTGTTTTGTCAACTGATCAAATGCAAGTCGTTTTTCATTCTCGCTGTTTTCAAGCTCGATAATTCTATTAGCAACACCTGCGGTTTTCTCATCTATCTCTGCGCTTATTTCTTCAAGCTTAATCTTCTTTTGAATATTTTCTTCAGTAAGATTTTGAACTTCATTTTTTAGAATTTCAGATTTCTGTTCTTCTTCAAAAAGTTTCTTAGATAGATTTTCAATTCTTTGTTTAACCTCTTCTTCGTCTTTTCCAAGTACAGAAAGTTTAAAAACCTTTTCATCAATCTGCTGCTGGCTTGTATTTAAAATCGTAGAAAGTTCGTACACTTTATACTGTTTTTCATCCTGCTCTTCAGATAATTCTACAATAACTGCTTTTAAAGAATTACATTTTTGTTCTTGCGATTTAATTTCTTCACTAAGTTTTTCAAGTGTTTGGTTATATGATTTTTCTTCAGAATCAAGTTCATTAAGAGCAATACGTTTTTGTTCTAAACGTAATTCTTCATCAACTAACTCGCTGCTAAGCTCTGTTAATTTTTCATTTTTATAATTTATATCAATAGATAATTTTTCTAATTCTGATTGTGCAGGAATAATTTGCCCGCTCAGCAAGGTCTTATGTTCATCAAGCTGAATAGATAATTTATTAAGCTCAGCTTTTTTAAAATTTTCTTCTTCGGCAAGATGTAATAAAATCTCACGAATTGTTTCGGCTTTCTGTTCTTTAAGTTCAATTTCATTGTTAAGTTCGTCCAATAAAATCAGCTTATTCTGTTCATCAGTTGCAAGCTTTTTGTTCTGTAAAGATTTTTCCTGGTAAAGCTCTTCATCATTTTTTATTTGCTCAGATAATTCTACGACCGCTGACTTTTTATCTTCAATTTCAAAAATTAAAAACTGATGTTCTTTCCTAAGATCATCGGATTTTGATTCCTGCAAATTAAGTTCTTCAGCAAGTTTCTCAATCTTTGAAATTCTATCCTGCTCCATTAACTCAAGTTCTCTAAATCGCATTTGCTTTTGATCCAGCAAAGTTTCATTAAGCTGAACTTGTTGATTAAGCTCTGCTATTTTCTGAGCACGCGACACTTCTTCATCAGATAAACTAGCAATTTCTGTTTTGATAACATCTAACCTTAGCTCTTGTTCTTTTGCTTCACGCGATATTTCTTCAATCCAATGAAGTCTTTCCTTACCAACCTTATCTAGATTTTCAAGATTCTGTTTTTTCTCCTCAGAAGCATTTTCTTTAAACTTCAATTGATCAAAAACTTTTGCAAGACCAGATCTTTTTTTGTTTTCTTCATCTTCAAGATGGTTAATGCGTTCCTGTAATGTTTCAACTTTTTGTTTTTGATCATCTGCCTGTCTAACCAATTCACGCAATTGTTTTTTACGCGATTCTTCTTCCTCATAAAGATCAGAAATTTTTGATCCTAAATAATCTGCTTGTTTTTTCTTTTCGTTTACTTCTTCATCTAACTCTTTAATTAAACTTGTAGAATGATTTTCCTTTTCTTTAAGATTAAAAAGCTTCTGATTGAGTTCTGTAATCTCGTTTTCTTTTTCGTGGATTTCATTTAGTACTCTATGCTGCTCACTCGTTAATTCGCTTATCTTATCTTCAACAGTGTGTACTTCTTTGTAGGATTTGTTAAGCTTTTCGCCATTTAATGATTCAAGTTCTTTTTTCTTTTCGTTAATACGTTCATTCAATTCATCTTCAAGCGAGTTTAATTCATCAATCTTTTCTTCGGCAGCAAACATCTTATCGTTAAGTTCATCATACTCCTTGTTGAGTACAGCAAGTTTATTAACTTTAATAGTTTCATCATCATTATCAAAATCAATTTCAATATCATTAAGATTTTCATTTTTGCTGATTTGATTTTTTATTTGATCAATGCGTGAGGAATAATCAAGCAGGGTGTTTTGTTCTTCAAGTTTTAATTGGCGAAGGTTAAGAATCTCTTCGTTAAATCCTTCGATATCAGATTTATTCTGTCTTTTTTGTTCGTGTAGTGATTCGATTTCTCCGGCTAAAGAAAGCTTGCGTTCATTTAAATCGGCAACTTCCATACGCATCCTTTTTAATACGTCATTAAGGTTGCGCACGTTATCTTCCTTCTCCGAAATACTATTAATTCTAAAGAGAAGTTCTTCATTTTCTTTTTCTAATTCGCGTAGTCGTTTATTTTCAAACAAACCCATGATGGCTCCTATTAAGTATGCCTATATTATCAAAAAAATTAGCTAATTGTATAATAATTAAAGATGAAATTAGGTATTGTGCGGATAAATTTCAATTTAACAAAATATTACACTATGTAATTTTTACTTGCGATTTTTGACGCAGAAATATTAAAGATTGCCTTCGCGGTAACGCCGGCGGAATTCAATCTTTTGTATTTGTCTTTCAATTATAAGATCGGCAAGCTTTTCTGGAATTGATTCTTTGTTCTTGTTTGAAAAAAGTGCTGCTAATTTATTTTCACTTATATCTATCCTGTAAAGTGTATTGATTAATAAATTATAATTCTTGTCAAGCAAATCCTTCATTTTTTCTGTAAGATATTTCCTAAACTCTTCAAGTCGTTCAAAATCATTACTTGGAATAAGCGATGAGCTATCGGTTTTAACAAAATCTTTTGAAACAAACTTTTGAATAGAAGAAATTTCTTCTTTATTTAATTCTTCATTCATACTATTCATTCAATCTAAGCTTTATTATCAACTTATAACAAGCATAGGTAAAAAATATAGCTGCAAAAACATCTATTGTATAATGAACATGCTGTAATAAAACTGAAATTGCAACTGCTATTGTGCTTATCAAAAAAATAATTTTAAATACTTTTTTTTCTGATACAAGAAATAAAATAAAAAGAGTTGCTGTGTGTCCGGAAAAGAAAAGATCCTTAGTTAATGTTTGTCCGGTTCCAAAAAATTCCACCAACGGATCGTTTAACATAATCATCTTTTGCGGCGGCTCTAACGGCATCAAATACATTGCAATCATTCTCACCACAACCATAAGCGTATAAAGCTGGATTGCAATTATTAGTTGTTTGGGATTTTTTATTAATGCAGCAATTGCAGCAATAAGCGAAAGATAGATTAACGCAAAAATTAACCACGTTAAATCTATGGGATTAAAAAGATTTAGAATTGGATCAGGTAAGACAACACCTTGTCGAGCTTCAACAAAATTTATAAAATTTGCAAGCGATGTTAAAACAATAGCAAGAACAATTAGCGTTACAACTAATTCTACTTTATTGTTTTTTGATTTTAGGAATTCTTTCCAGCTCATAATCCCCTGAATGAAATAAATATTAAAATTTAATTTTTCCTAAAAAATACGGAAGCATACTTCTCCAGGTTGGCCAATCGTGGGTTTGATCGTGTCCCCACAAATCCAACCAATGTTTTACTCCACGCTGATTTAAAATATTTGATAAGTTTTTTGATGCGTCAGGATCTTCATAATCTCCTTGCCCGCTTGAGATAACAATTTTACCTTTTCTCATATTATCAAACATAAAATTATCATCCCATCTTGGCAGATAATCTATCGGTGAATTAAAGTAAACATTATCATCATAATATCCCTTTGAATAACTTTTCAAATCATAACTTCCGCTCATTGCAACTGTACCGGAAAAAATATCCGGACGTCTAAAAAAATTATTTGCTGCGTGCAATGCGCCGAGTGAAGCGCCTGTTGTAATAATCGGAACTAACCCTTTGCTGTGGTTGTGAATAAAAGGAACAACTTCTTCAATAACATATCTATTATACTGCTGATGACGAATAGCTTTATGCGAAGGATGCATGCTGTTGTTTAGCCAGCTTTCGTTATTGATACTGTTGATCGAAAACGCTTTAAATTTTCCATCGTGTAAATATCCACCGATTGAATCAATAAGTTTAAATCTTTCATATTCAAGATAATCTGCTGCGGCAGTGGGAAACATTAATAATGCGTAACCGTAATGTCCGTAAACCACAATTTCCATTTCTTTGTTTAGATTAGGACTGTACCAGCGGTGGATTTCTCTGCTCATTAAAACTCCATATTGATAAAAACATTTGAAGTGAAAGTAAAGAAATAGGTGAAAAATTGAAAATCAATATTGAGAAAAAAAGTTTTATTTTTTTTATATCCAAAATTCGGATGATTTTTATTAAATAAAGGAATAAATGTTAGTCATAACACAATCTTTTGGAATTTTGAAGTTTTTTTAATTACACCATCCAAAAAACACTTGCATTTAAAAAATAGCTTACTATTTTAGCAATAGAAATTAAAATGTACTTGGTAATAAGTCCTCCCCCAAGCTTATTATCAGTACTCCCCCGATGTTTTTACCCCGACATCGGGGACTTTTTTTATGGTGTCCATCTTCAAGATGGCCTCCATTTTTGTTTTAAATCAGTAACAGTAAATTAGCTAGTTACTTAAAACTTAGAATATATCATCAAAGTTCTTTAACTAAACCCGAATATTTTCGTTCAATCTTAAATCCAAATCTGTAAAAATATTCAGGGCGGAAGAATCCAGTTGTAACAAATTTTATATTATCAGATTTGATGCGGCTAAACAATTCATTCATCAAACCTTCGCTAATACCTTTGCGGCGATAACGATTTGAAACAACAATTTTTTCCATGTGCACTGCGCTTTCATCACTTTGATAATAGAAAGCACCGCCAATAATAAATCCTCTATCAGAAACAGCAACAAGAAAATGATGTTCCGGTCTAAAGTTTACATTAAGATTTGCTTCAAGATAAAGTTGATGCAGCTTAGAAATTTCTTTTGGATTAATCGGATTTCTAATAGTATAAATATTCCCATCATCATCCTGCAACTGCACAACAAGATTTGGCTGTGCAGAAATTTCAGGTTTTATACTAAGCAGCGCTGCTGTATCTGAGGGTTTTAAATGCGGATAACCCAAACGTGTTATAAAGTAAGTTTCCTTTTCGTCAAGTTCAAACTCAAAGTGCAAAGCATTGATAAGCTTAAGCGATTCATCCTTAGTTATTTTACGATGCCTTTGTTTTCTAACAAGCTCTCGTAAAACATCTTTAAACCTTTGAGATGAATTATAAAAAACAGTTTCAAGAAAAAATCTTGTACGTGCAGCAGGATATTGGTCTTCCAGGTCAAATAGCCTGTAAGTTTCGTAAAGCTCGTAAATCATTTCCGCCTGTGCTGATAAGGATGCGCTTCTGTTTAGGCTGTACCAGCGATGAAATCTTTTTACAGAAAAGTACAACTGCTTTGGCAAATAACCATTGTTTTTTATGTTCCGCATAAAAGAATCAATTCGAGCAATTATATCTTCCTTGACTGCTTCATCAGAATTTGCAAGTTCTTTTCTAAATTTATTAACCAAGCTTATTCCGTTATCAGTGCCTTCGGCTTCGATTATTCCCGAAAAAATTGCATTCCAAACAGATGCTTTTCTTAATTGCGGATATTTTTTTTCAGTCTGTTTTACAAAACTTTCATAAAAGTTCATTAAAAAAGCAAGGGTTGATTCAGTTTTTCTTCTTTTAGAAAATGAAGTAATAATGCAGTTGGTTTGATAATCGTGTGGTGAGATAATAAGTCCATCAGGAGTTGTATCTGTAAGCTCCATTTTCATTTCGGATAATTTCCAAAACTTAACGTAGGCTGATGCAGCGTTCCAAACAAAAAACTTCCACAAGTTACGAAGTTTTTCAAAAGTTGCTTCATCGTTGCGTTTATACTCGCGTCTTAAAAATCTTTCTACAGACTCGTCACCCACAAATTCTTCTGTCCACAAATTATAATCTTCCCATAAACCGCCGATTTTTGCAGCCAGCTTTTCATCATTTACTTCTGTGCCTGCAATAACTTTCCATTTAATTTCTTCCTCAATCATTTCAGGAGACTCGGTATGATTTAGATGAATTGCAATATCAAACCCGCCCTGAAATCTTGTTTGAATTGTAACACGAAAAGCAGATCTGCCCTCTGATTCAGTGTATTTACTTATCCAAACGCCCGAAGGTAAAATATTATTTAGTGATATTAAAATGCTGCCGGTAAAAAGAAAGATTGCTTCACGGATAATTTGTGTTTCGTTGATTACTTTTGTAAGAATTTCTTGATCGCCTTCCGAAATTGCTTGATCAAAAACTAGCACATCTTTCCAGTGATATTCTTCACCTGTTTCTGGATCGATTGCAACACGTCTGTTTTCTCCTAACCATGTTGTAAATTGTTTTCTTATTTCCATTCGCGAAAGCAATCCGGCTTTTCGTAAATCTTTTGTGCTTCCATAAAGTTCAAGTTGTAAAAATATTCTTCTAATTCTTTGATAACTGGATGGGTGATAAACACCGTAACTAACCAAAAGTTCTAATAAATTTGGAATAGATGTATTATCTAAATCTGTTTCAGATGTAATTAATGAAATTTGATTTTGAATTGCTGATTCAATCTCCTTTAAATTATCATCGCCACGGCTTACATTATTAATGCCTATTATTAATTCGTTATTAAGAAAATTGTGATCAATACTTGTGTATAATTCTAATAATTTTCTAAAGTTATCTTTCTTTAAAGTTTGTAGAGCTGCTAAAAACATTTTTCGCCGAATCAAGATTTCATTTATTAACTTAGGTCTAAAACTAATTTCTACAGCAAGTTTGTAATGGGTTGATGTTTCATCTTTAAGTATTTCACTAAAATATTTTATTGCTTTTTCATTATCATCTATTAATTCTGATTGAAGCATAACTGCTGCATAATGCAAACCTAATATTGAGATTTCTTTCGCGTTTAATATCTCTGCAAAATTGTTTCTTGTTTGATCATCATTTTTTATAGGTGTAATTCGTTCAATAAATTCAATGTCTTTTTCAGCTTCTGTTTTACGGTACCATCTAAAAATTCCTTGTCCCGCAAAATCAACAAGCTCAACATTGCCAAGCCAGTAAAACGGATTTGTTAAAATATCCTGCAAATCAATTTGATTATTGTTGATGCGATAAGAATAATTACCTATTTGAAATATATTTTCTTCTTCACTTACATTTTTAATTATCAATGATGAATGAAATTTAGGAATTGATAAAACATTATCTCTTAAAAAAACATCACGACTTAAAGCACCTTTTTCACGTAAGAACCAATTTGGAATTTTAACCTCATGCTTACCCAACCCAAGTGACAGATGATCTTTCTGATACATCGATTGAATTAGTTCTTCAAAATTATTTTCTATAACTCTTCGTTTGTATGTTCCTTTTGGTGTAAGCTCATGATGTTCATCGCTAAATGCACGATCTATAATTTTAAAATCAAGTATTCGTTCAAACGGTGCAAGAAAATTATTTACACTTACAATCACAGTTGTAAAATATTCCTGCCGTTGCTGTTCATCCATTGTTTTTAAAGGAGATTTTTCTGATTCAATATCAGGGAAAATCAAAACTGTATTAAATTGTCGATGATCACCAACAAGAAAAACTTGTTTTACAAATTCAAAATCTCTAAACAGGTTTTCAATTTTTTGCGGCGCAATTGTTTCGCCTTTAACGTTTTTATAAATTTCTTTTTTGCGATCTATGATTTCAATAAATCCATCTTTGTCCATTCTCATAACATCGCCTGTTGCAAGCCAGCCATCGGCATCAAAAGTGTCTTCAAGTTTTTGATCGTAATAATTTAACATTACATAATTACCGCGAATTAATATCTCACCATCATCACCAAGTTTAATTTCCATACCGGGCAGCGCTTTACCAAGCGAATTTTCTCTATACTGAAATGGCGGTGTCATAGTGATTCCGCCTGTTGCTTCAGTCATACCAAAACCGCTCATTAACTCAACACCATATCGCTGAAAAAACCTAAACACATCCGGAGGAAGAAAACCCGCAGCAGAAAGTCCCCATTTAAGTTTGCCGCCTGTAGTATTTATAACTTCAAGATTAATTTTTTCGTCATCATCAACTTCAACATCAACACGAGCAGTTATGTATTCGTAAAGCTGTATCCATTTTTTAGGAATAGAAATAAATATGCTCGGTTTAACAAGCTGCATATTTTCAATCATCGTTTCCACAGATGGGTTTTCCATAAAACAATATTCTGCGCCCCAAAATATTGCGCCTGTCATTTCGAGCCATCTGCCAAATGTGTGATACAGGGGAAGGAAAGCAAGATATCGATCTGCATCGCTTATTGCGGGAATTGCCATTGCGCGGCAGAATCTTTTATAAATAATGTTTGTGTGTGAAAACATTATGCCTTTTGGCTCGCCTGTTGTACCTGATGTGTACATTATTGTTGCAAGAGAATCAGGTTTTATTTTAATATCCGTATTTATCTTTTTCTCGGTTGATAACACTTTAAATTCTTCAAAGCTAATAACCCAATCTTCGGCAGCATTTCCCTTTAGCAGCACAACTGTTTTTAAGTGCGGAGTTTCATTTTTTATAGATCTGATTTTTGCAAACTGTTTTTCATCATCCGCAAAAAGTATTGGCGCTTTAGTTTGATTTAAAATGTAAGAGATATGTTCTGAAACAGAATTTGCAGGAATCATTGCATTTACAATTCCAGACGTTAAACATGCAAGATCAAGCATCACCATATCTAAACTGTTCTCTAAAAGAAAAGCAATAATTTTGTTTTCAATTTCACTTTCAAATAAAATTTGATTTAATGATGAACGATAATCAGAAACTATTTCAGATGTTTTTTGCCAGCTAAAATCAATGGTTTTATCATCTTTTATAATTCTAAAAAGATTTTTCTTTTTGTACTGTTTAACACGCTGATTAAATAAAACATTAAACGTATAATTACTTTTTACAATAAGCGTATGAATTAAATCATCCCACCTTCGTTCATCATAAACTTTCTGAAGAAAAGATGAATTGCGAAACAGGTTTAGGTAATTATGAGTTATTGAAATAATTTTTTCGTTTTCTTGATTTGAAATTGATGCAAGATATTCTCCGAAGGGAAAAAACAAATCCTTATCCATGCTTTCCATAAACAAATTTGAAAGTTCGCTGCTGAATAAACCATCAAAAATATTTTTCCAGTTTTCAAGTTTGCTATCGGAGCTAAAATGATTATCTGTTAATGCGCGATTTAATTCAATCTTAAGATTGATTAGAAGATCATCAATTTCGCTTTGTTCTAAAGCTGCTTTACCAGCGAGTAGTTTTTCATTTAACTCTGTAAGTGATGAATTGGATTGGATGTTCATTTTTTACTTCTGTTCGTTTTATGTTTAAGTGTAGTCCACCTTAAAGGTGGCCTACACTTTAAAATTGTTTTTAGGAATATAATAATTTATTGAAGAGAATTGCAGCGTGGCGTATCGTAATAATTTTATTCAATAGAAAAGGCGAGCTAAATAACTCGCCTTTTCAGATCAATAATGATTATAATGTTTTTAAGGATTTGGAATTTTTAATTTTTGTCCAACCTTAATCATATCAGGATTTGTAAGCTGATCTTTGTTAACATTAAAAATATTCATGTACTTATTAGCATCTTTAAAATAATGCTTTGAAATTTTGCTTAAGTTTTCTCCGCTTTCAACAGTGTGAATGTGGTAATAATCTGTATTTAAAACTTTAAAATCGGCACTGACTTCTGATTGACCTTCGCCGCCAACCTCTTTTATCTTATCCCATATTTGATTTTTTTCATAAGTTGTGTTTGTGGTGCCGGCGAGATTTAATTTACCTGCATCTTCACTTACGTTAAGGTTTTGAACTTTAAGCTCCTGTGCCAAAGCGAGAACAGGGCTGTATTTAACTTGTAACGACATACTTACTCCTTTTCTAATTGTTAAAAAAATATTTACATCACAGGAAAAGCAAGTTTAAGATTTACTTTGTATTGTGTAATTTTACCATCTTCCACGCTTGCCATGTGTTTCATCACTTCAAAACCTGTAATCCCCTTTACAGATTTAGATGCCTTATCTAAAGCTTGATGAATAGCATCATCAAAACTTTTGGATGAGATTCCGATAATCTCAATTACTTTTACCGCACCATCATTAATATGACTCATATGTTCTCCTTTGATAATTTAATTGAAAATAGTTTGACTCTTTTAGACAATATAAGAAAATATTTATAATAATATCACTTCAACTGTTCTTCAATTTCAAAAACAGGCTCTATATCCACAGGAAGCTTCTCAAGTTCTTTTCTTAGCAGCTCAATTGTTGGTGAATTAACCGCATACTTTGCAATTAAATCTTTTGCGCCGTTATAATTTCCTTCAGCTTGAATTGTTAAAACTAAGTTAGCAAGTTCTTTAAGTGCAGGATATATTTTTTCAAAATCAACGCGAACTTTTTTTGTGGATTCATCAAAAACAAAGCCGCCTTTTTCTAAAAGAAAATTATAAATAATCGCATTGCCGCCGCCGTGTGCTTCGCCAACTCCAAATCTCATACTGCGGAAAGCACCAGCAAGAAATGTTACCCAAATATCTTTTTCAGATTCTTTTGGATAAACACCTTTTGCAATCATAAAAATATTGTTGTACAAACCAAGAATATCGGCTTTACATTCTTCCATTGTGGAATATGTTTCTTTCAATTCTTTTTTTACTTCTGTACTGCGCCCGTTTACTGTAATAAAACCGGGACCAACTCCGTGAGACATTTCGTGCATAAGTGTGTGATTAAAGAATGCATCAAAAGTAACATATTTTAGTTGTTCGGGATCAAGCACAATTTCTGCAATAGGTTTTAAAAGTTTTTCAAACTTTGCTTCGTGAACATTTTTTAACAATACTTTCTTTGAGCCTTTTGCCTGTCTAACTCGTTCATCATTCGGCAGATTAAACGCAAGTGTTTGAACTCCTGCTTTTGTATCGCCCGCTGTAAACACTTCGTTTGCAACTACTATAGGGGACTCCGAACCGCGTGTATAATTTTTATGTTTATCATCAAGCGGAAGATTTTTTTCAATATCAGTTAAATACTTTGCAAATATTTCAAGCTTTTTACTTTCAACAGGATCTTTAAGAGTAAGAAAACTTTCAAACGATGCTTTGTAATTAAACATGGCATCTTCATAAACTTCAAAAGGACCAATCACAACTTCTATCTTGTTGTCTTTCAAATCCATCCAATCCATATCGCTTTGATAATAATCATTACTTAAAAAAGCATCTGCACGAGAAAGTAAATATTTTTTTAAAGATGGGTTATCTGCATACTCGGCAGCTTCTTTTAAAAGATTTGATGCGGCAGTTAATTTATCTTTATAAAATTCACTGTAAGGAATTGCTTTTAAAGTATTATTTTCTCTTCTGATAACAGTAAACTCGCTTGTAAAACTTTTTTCTTCTTTAGGATTATCTTTTACAAATTTTTCAAACTCTTCCTTAGTCATATCTTCAGGATAAAAATTTGCACCAAGCGGTTTTTTCTCTGTACCGATAAACGGCTTGTCATCTTCAAGTCTATCAAACGGACCAGCCATAATGTTAAAGAGATCAAGTTTAAGCTCAAGTTCAGGCTTTAATTCGGGTTTTTCAGTTAGAAGAGATTTGTTGGATAGATTTGAAAGCAATTCGGATTTAGTTTGATCGTTCTTTGAGTAAACCTGTTCTAAAAATATTTCATCAATTATTTTTGATGCTCGATATAGTTTTTCCAAAACTACTTTTTCTCTATCATTTAAAAGTGTTTCATCATATTGTATCTCAACGGGAACAAATTTGGCAATCTTTTCTTTTAACATCGCTGTATCCTCTGAATCATTTTGCGGATTTTGATTTTGTTTTTCCGTGCAGCTAAAAGTTATTACTGCTGCAAAAAGTAGAAATATTAATTGTTTCATCATCTCACCTTTGTTTGGTGTAAAGTTAATTGTAATTGATAGGTAATATAAAAAATCACAACTTAATTATTCTGGGATTTTTTACAGTATTTTTTTGTGCTATCTACAAACCACTCATCAAAAATATTTTTTATTCAAACAATAATCTGTTTAAGTTGTATCCTACAAAATATATATTACTCATAAAGGTGAAATAATGATTAAACAAAAACAAATTCTTTTTTTCCTTCTTGTTACGCTTATAGTTTCAAGCTCAGTGTTTGCACAGGCTCCGCAGCGCAGCGAAGTGCCTGATAAATACAAATGGAATCTTTCAGATATGTATCCAACATTAGCAGATTGGCGGGCAGATATAAAAAAAGTTGAATCGGAAATTGATCAATTCGCTTCTTACAAAGGTAAACTTGGAGAAAATTCTCAAAACTTACTGAATGCTTTAAACTCTTATTTCGGGATGTTAAAAACTTTTTACAAAGCCGGAACTTATGCTAGTAACTTAAGTAACGAAGATGTTCGCATTTCCGATAATCAGGCTTTGCAGCAGCAATTATCAAGTGTTGGAACAAAGTTTGGTGAAACTGCTTCTTTCTTTCAACCAGAAATTCTTACTATTCCAAAAGAAAAAATTGAAAGGTTTTTTAAAGAAAAACCTGAGCTTCAAACTTATTCAATGTATATCGATAACATTCAAAGATTGCGTTCGCATACTTTATCTGAATCGGAAGAAAAAATTCTAGCAAGCTTTAGTTTGATTGCAGACAATCAGAATACTGTTTACTCAATTTTTTCAGATGGTGAAAAACCAAATCCAAAAATCACATTATCAGATGGAAAGGAAGTTGAGTTAAGTCCTTCTTCATTTGTTGGAGTTAGAACAGTTGAAAACCGTGATGACAGAAGTAAAATATTTGAAATTTTCTTTAATAGTTACGGTGATTTTAAAAACACTCTCGGTGCAAACCTTGTTGGTAAAGTAAAAAAGGATTGGGTTTTTGCGAAGGACAGAAATTATAAATCATCGTTGGAATCTGCACTTAGTGGCGATAATCTTCCGCCAACTATTTACACAACCTTAGTTGAACAGGTAAATAAAAGTCTTCCAACGCTGTATAGATTTTTAGATTTAAAGAAAAAAATGCTTGGCGTTGAGCAGCTTCATTATTATGATCTTTACACTCCGCTTGTTAAAAAAGTTGATTTAAAGTTTACGGTTGAACAAGGACAGCAAATTATACTTGATGCGCTTAAACCGTTGAAGTCTGAATATTTATCAACAGTTAAAAAATCTTTTGATAATAGATGGATTGATTTTATTCCAACAGAAGGAAAGCGAAGCGGAGCTTATTCAACTGGCGGCGCTTATGATGTGCATCCATATATTTTAATGAACTGGAACGATGATTACGAATCTATTTCAACTCTCGCGCACGAGATGGGGCATACGATGCACAGTTTTTATTCAAATGCAAATCAGCCATTTGCAAAATCAGATTATGCAACATTTGTTGCTGAGATTGCATCAACTATTAATGAAACCTTACTAAATAATTATATGGTTGCAAATGCAAAAACAAAAGATGAAAAACTTTTTTTGCTCGGCAGTTATTTAGATTTGCTGCGTACAACAATTTTCCGCCAAACATCTTTTGCAGAGTTTGAACTTGAAATCCACAAGCGAATTGAAGAAGGGCAGCCATTAACAGGCGATGATTTGTGCATTATTTATTATGATATCGTAAAAAAATATTATGGTAACGATGCCGGACATTGTATTGTTGATCCTTACATTCAATACGAGTGGTCTTACATTCCTCATTTTATTGGATATACTTATTATGTTTTTCAGTATTCAACCTCGCTTATTTATGCAACAGCATTTGCAGAAAAAATTGTTAATGAGGGAACACCCGCTGTTGATAATTTTTATAAGATATTAAAAGGCGGCGGTTCTAAATATTCGCCACAATTAATAAAAGATGCAGGAATCGATCCAACCTCATCAGAAGCATTTGATCTAACGATGAAAAAGATGAATAAAGTTATGGATGAAATTGAAGAGTTGCTGAAGTAAGTCAAGGGTGTAGTCCACCTTAAAGGTGGACTACATCTAATTTGTTTCTTTTGGTAATTTAAATCTTACCCGCAAAACTCCATCTTCAAATCCAGTAGAAATAATTTGAAACTTACCAATCTCTTTTGTTGATGAAACGTGAACTCCGCTGCAAGGGCAAGCATCATAATCACCAATTTTAATTATGCGGATTGTATCTCCCGCATCATCGGGTAACTGTGTAAGCTTGAAATTGTTTATTGCTTCATCACGATTTAGAAATTCTTCTGTAACAGGCAAATCCTGCTGAATAATTTCGTTTACTCTTTTATTAATCACTTCAATTTCTTCATCAGTTAGATTGCGATCAAAATGATAATCGCATTTAGATTTTTTCTGTTCGATGTGATTGCTAAATGATCTCCCTTTATTAAACATCCTAACCATAGTTTGATTAAGAATGTGCTCAGCAGAATGCATTTCGGGATTATAATCTTTATTTGATTTTACTTCATTCATGTTTTTTACCTACCTTACTTTGTAATCCCTCGTGATTTGGTGCCTTTGTGGCAGAACTCTTTGCCACTAAAACACTAAACAACATAAAAGGACTACCAACTATTGGAATAAATTTTATCTACTTTAAACATTTTTCATAAAATATTTTTCAAAATCTCATCACAAACAGCGTAACCTTTGGATGTAAGCTTTATCCAATTGTTATCAATAGTTAAATGATGTTCATTCTTTAACAATCCAAAATATGAATTATTTTTTTTTATCCACGTTTCGTCAGCAAATCTTTTTCGATAATCATTTAAATCCAAACCTGAACTGCGCAGCGCAAGCATAACATACTCATCGTGCATTTGATCTTTCGAGATAATTTCTGAATTCATAATTGCATGATTATTTATTTCAATTTCTGAAATATATTTTTTTAGACTTGAATAGTTCCACCATCGTTTTCCATCAACAAAAGAATGAGATGAAGTTCCAAAACTTAAATAATCTCTGTATCTCCAGTAAGCATTGTTGTGAACGCATTCAAATCCGGGTTTTGTGAAATTAGAAACTTCGTATTGATAAAATCCATTTGATACAAGAAAATCGATTGTAGTTTCGTAAAGATCGGCATCGTAATCATCATCGTGCATAGTAACTTTTTTATCTAAAACCATTTTGTTTAGAATTGTTCCGCGTTCTAAAATTAAGCTGTAAGTAGAAATATGTTTTATCGGCAGTGTAATTGCTATTTCAAGATTCTTAATCCATTTTTCTTTTGTTTGATTTGGAAGATTAAAAATCAGATCAATACTAATATTATCAAACCCAACTTCAGCCGCATTATTAACGGTTTGGATTGCTGTTTGTTTATCGTGTATGCGTGTTAAAAATTTTAGCTCTTCTTCATCAAACGATTGAATGCCAATACTAATTCTATTTATTCCGGCTTCTTTAAACTTTTTTAATTTTTTTTTATCAACAGTGCCGGGATTAGTTTCCATTGTAATCTCAGCGTTATCATCAACAACGAAATATTTTTTTAGATGATTGATAATATCAGCAAGATATTCCGGCTGCATTAAAGATGGTGTACCACCGCCAAAAAATATTGATGTAAATTTTCTATCTGTAGAATAAAGTTTAGAAAAATATTCAATCTCCTTTTTAAGAGCGTTTAGAAAAGCTGTAACATTATCGGAAGTAATAATGGAATAAAAATCACAATAAATACATTTGTGATCGCAAAAAGGAATGTGAATATATAGTGCGCTGTCTTTCAATAATAAATCTTTTTTGGATAACTAAAATACCAGCAAAAGAAACTGGCAATACCTTCGAAGTTTTGAAAACTCGAAACTTTAACAAAGAGACAATATCAAGGTTTAATTTTTAGTTCTGTTAAAAATTGCATTTTGCTGTTTAAGAAATAGCTTTGGCTTGGTCCTGAAAAAGTAATATTTGATAATTCTAAAGTTGCATAAAAGCACTTATCTACTTTAGGGTTTTTAAGGTAATTATTAATATTACTTTTTTCTTGTACTGATAATACAATTTCAAGTGGTGCATTAAAATAATCGTTAGCAGTAAACTTTGCTTTAGTGTATTGAAAAAGCATTGTGCGCCTATCTGCCTGGTATAATGTTAATTTAAGACTATCGCCAGCCAAACTATCAGTCGCTAACACGGTCAAATAAGCCGCAGATATGTATGTTATTTCCTCTAAGTTATCTTTATTGTCACTATAATCGTCAAAATTACTTAAACAAATTTCAGCGGGAATAAATATATTTGATAAAAGTCCATTTATGGAAAAGTCTAAATCCAAAGCAAGCGTAAGATAAACATCATCAAAAGGATTGCAGCTATTAAATGCAAGTGATGTTATAATTAATAATCCAGTAAATATTAATTTATTTAATTTTTTCATTTTCATTTTCCTTAAAAATCTAAAGATAATCCAGTTGTAAAAGTGGTAAACTTTGTAAGGTTAACATCGGCGTTTATTACAAAAAACCCGAGCTTAACTGCGCCCCCGAAAGTAAATCTAAAATTATTATCACCATCAACCTTTAAATTGATAATCTTATTTCCTTCAACAGGATATTGATTATTTGAATCTTCAAAGTAATAATTAAAATCCATACTTGATGATTCATACTGCAATCCACTGTAAACAGTAAGTAATGAAATGGATTTACTGGCATGAACATTAAATGCAAAATTGTTTGATTTTATTTTAGTATAATTTGCTGGATCACCATCATCAAATTCAAAATCAAAATTATTATAAAGCAATTGCACAGAAATATTAACAGGAAATAAAGGGATATGACTGCTTATCTCATGTTTCAAACCAAATCCTAAAATACCAACCTTTGCGTCTTGAAATTTTACCTTAGGAAAAAAACGAACCATCAACTCTGTATTGAAAAAACTTCCAGCAAACTGGTAGATTCCCATTGGAACAGCATTTAAAGATAAACCAGCCGGATAAGTATAAAATCCATTACTGCTTAAATAGTAACTTGATTTATTTCCAAATACTGTTGCGGAAGGGTCAACATCACCAACACCAGAAATTTTTGGATCAGGTTTAAATGTTTTTTGATCATCGGGAACAAGCGACCACATTCCAACAAGATTAAATTTAAAACCAAACAATGCGGGAACCTTTGCATCATAGTATGTCCCTGAATTAAAATATGTTCCAAACCATGTTGATAAAGGTTTTACATATTGTGATGCATCACTGGGAGAAAGCTTGTTTATAGTTATTCCTATTTGTGAAAATGTAGTTGAAGAAAATAAAATTATCGAAAGAAGAACTGCTGATAAAATATTTCTCATATTGCTCCTGTCTGTCAGAATTGGTTCTACAAAACTCTAAATAATTTAGTGCAGATGCAAAGACATTGTTTATTTATTTAATATTAATTGTTTTGCACTTTCTATACTGGCTTTACTAAGCTCTTCACCACTGATAAGTTTTGCCACTTCATAAATGCGTTCATCATCATCAAGTTTTTTTATAGAACTTACAGAGCGATTATCAATTTGTGTTTTCTCAACAGCAAAATGATGATCAGCCATTCCTGCTATTTGGGCAAGATGAGTTATAGAAATAATTTGATGGAACGATGCAAGCTCTTTTAGTGCCGCACCAACTTTTTGTGCAATCCTACCGCTAACGCCGGTATCAATCTCATCAAAAATTAATAAAGGAAGTTTATCTGATTTTGCGAGAATGGTTTTTAACGAAAGCATGATGCGTGATATTTCTCCACCTGAAGCAACTTTAATTAACGGTTTTACATCTTCACCTGCGTTTGTGCTGATGTAAAACTCAACTTCATCAAAACCGTTGTTGCTGAAGTTAAATTTTTTGTTTTTGTACGATATAAAATTATCCGCACTCTTATCAACTTCGGTTTGCAAAATATTTACTTTAAATATTGCATCAGGAATACCAAGCTGCGATAAAACTTTTTTTACGTCGCCATCAACTTTTGCTGCGTATTTTTTTCGTGTTGATGAAAGCTTTTCTGCTGCATCTCCTGCATCTTTTCTTAATCCAGTAATTTCCTTTTCAATATTGTTTATAGCAGCGGAAAAATTATCTGCAAGTTCGAATTCTTTTCCAATCTTTTCTCTGTGTTCAATTATCTTTTGAATTGAACCGCCGTATTTTTTCTTTAAAAGATTTAGTGACCCCAGCCGTTCGCGTTTTCCCTCAATCTCTTTTGGATCAACATCTATTTTAGATTTGTAATCCCTTAGTGAGTTTGCAAGTTCTTTAACAACGGCTAAAGCAGAATCACATTCACCTTCCGATTCTAAAAAAGATTTATCAATGCTTGCAAGTTGATTTAATTTATGTTTTGTTTCACCAAGTAAATCAATAACAGAAGGCTCGCCATCGTAAAGTTTTAGATAGACATCATCGGTTAACTCTAAAAGTTTTTCAGAGTTTTCAAGAATGTTTAATTCGTTACTGATTAATTCATCTTCATTCGGCAGTGGATTTATATTATCAATTTCTTTTATCTGAAAACCATAGATTTCTTTTTTTTCTTTTAACGAGTTTTCTTTTGATTTTAAATCACTCAATTCATTCTGTCTTGAGTTCAATTCTTTGTAATTGATTTTATAATCATCAAGTAGTTTTTGATTATTTGCAAACTCATCTAAAAAATCAATGTGAGTTTCAATTCGCAGTAACGATTGATGCTCGTGCTGCCCGTGGAGATCAACAAGTAAATCGCCAAGTTCTTTTACTATGTTCATTGCAACAGGGGAATCATTTACAAAACATCTGTTCGAACCTTTAAGCGATATTTCTCTGCGGATAATTAATTCCGGTTGGAATTCAATTTCATTTTCTTCTAGAAGCGATTTTACTTTTTTATTATTTGTAACATCAAAAATTCCCTCAACAAAAGATTTCTGTGCGCCTTTTCTTACAATCTCTGTTGAAGCACGTTCACCAAGCAGCAAACTCATAGCATCAATCAAAATAGATTTACCAGCACCTGTTTCACCGGTAATAATATTAAGTCCTTTACCAAACTCAATATTAATGTGATCGATAAGAGCGTAATCTTTTATTTCTAATGTTTTGAGCATTGTTATTTTGAAATTGTTAGCCAAAAAATAAATAAGATTAAGCTTAAGAGCGAGGGTAATAGTTGGAAAAATTCACAGATTATTCTTTGTGTCCTTTGAGAATAAACTCCGTGTTCTTTGTGGTTAAATGCATAAACCACAAAGGACACAGAAGGAAATGCTAAGTTCACAAAGTTATTTGAGCAATATCATTTTTTTTGTTTGTGCAAAACTGCCGGCTTGCAAACGATAGAAGTAAACGCCGCTTGCAATGTCGGGACGGGAGTCCCGACCTACGTTAAATTCAACTTCATAATTTCCAGCCGGTTTATATTCGTTAACAAGAGTTGCAACTTCATTTCCCAAAACATCATAAATTTTAAGTATCGTTCGAGACCCCTCGTCCCTCGTCTCCGCTCGGGATGACAAATCCAGGGTGACTTTTGGGATTGTATATTTAATTATTGTAGATGGGTTAAAAGGATTTGGATAATTCTGATATAGTTCAAATCCAGTTGGTAATTCCTCTGCAGCTTGTTCAACATCAGTTGCAATGTTCATATAATCCATTACGCCGTGTACAATTGCATTTGCAGTGGAATCAAAATTTCCCGTTCCGCTACATTGATACATATCCTCGTAAGTAATTGCCATTATATTTTCACCGTGGTTTATCCAGCACCAGCTTTCAGGATATTGCAGTGCAGTGCCTGATGCCCAGCTAACAAAATATGTATATGGTTCAATTCCACCGGGAAAATAATTTCTAACACCATCAATAAAGTTCTGTTCCTTTAAAGCATAAGAAGTTGATGTTCCATTTTCATGATGATATACAAAATATCGTTCACACAAAGAAGAAGAATGCATGTTTAACATTACTTCAATGGGATTTGGAGATGCCATCAATTCTATAAATCTTGCTTTAAGTGCTGCAACTTCCGGCTGATGTGGAAAAGTATTCCAGTTTGCCTCAAGATCAACATTGTTTGCATTTGTTCTTGTGTGAGCTAATTCAACACCATCAGGATTGTACATTGGAATAATATAAAATACACAATTTGCTCTTACTGTTTGTGCAAGTATAGATTCAGATGTAAGTATCTCTATAATTTTTTCAGTTACATAAAACCCTTCTGTTTCCTGCGGATGAGTTCTTGCATGGATATGAACAGTACGCTTACCTGCAACATTATTTGGATTACCGGAAATTGTTAATTGCCACAACGGTCTGCCCTGTACACTTAATCCAATCGAATCAATCTTAACATATTCACTCGTGCGCCATAACTCTAAATCCAATAATAAACTATCGTAACTGTAGCCCATATACTCAGGAGAAATGTATTGATCCAAACCAGAGCCGTCTATCGCATAGCCGCATTTATCAAATTCAACCGCCGCTCCATTTACAATATTAATTTCTTTTTGTGCAAATGAATGGCACGAGATTATAAAAAAAAGAACCAGAATAATTTTTATAGAATTGTTCATTTTAATCCAATGTTTTTGTTGATTAAAAATAAAGAAAGGTTCTAAGAAATACAGATTAACAAAACAAAAGTTGTTGCCTCAACGCTGTCATTCCGAACTTGTTTTGGAATCGTATACTTTAATATTGAAATAAAAAGAGAACCTGAAACTAGTTCAGCTTGACCAGATCAGACATCTGAGACAGCCACTTGTTAAAGCTTTCTTGCAACTACAACTGCAGTTTTAATTGTTTCTACAACACCGGAATTATCATTTAAAGCTTCTAAAAAGATTATATAAATTCCTATTCTTAGCGCATGGTTTTCATCATCAAGTCCATCAAAAATTACTGAGCCGGTTGAGCCGCTTGCTTGATTATTAATTAATGTGCGAACTAATCTTCCTTTGCTGTCAAATATTTTTATTCGTACTTGTGCTGTTGCTTGAGATAGATTGTAATTTATAACTGTAAAATCTTCAAAGCCATCATTATCCGGTGAGAATGGATTTGGATTAACAGAAATGTTTGCTGCTTGATTTAAGTTTTCTGCAAAGATGCTGTTTTGTTTTCCCGGAGTACCGCCAAGCGAGTTTACAGAAGTGCTCCAGTTTAAAGGATCATTTACATTTAAGTTTGGATTTATTCTCTCTAAAGATTTTTCTTTTGTTGATGCAATATTTTTATTGTTCCATTTGTCGGTGTAAAAAACAGAATCAATTACATTGCCGCGTAAATCTTTTAAAAGTATTAATTCACCTGTGTTTACAAGCCCCAAGCTTGATGCGCTAATAATATTTTTATTTTCATAATCAAAAAGATTGTAAATAATTAATGCAGATGAATCTGCAAACAAAATAAAATATTGCTGCGGCGGAATATTAAAACTTGTTTCAATAAGTCTGTTTGTATTTCCATTTTCATCTTCAAATTTCCATCCGCCAATATTTACTGAATCAGAACTTAAATTATAAAACTCAACATACTCGCTGCTATTGCTTCCGGGATCGTACATAATCTCATTTACAATCAAAACATTTCGTTGGTATGATGGAACATTAAAAATAGAGTTTTGTTTTCCCGGTGTGCTGCGGCTTGCATCGAGCGAAGTTACCCAATTTGTACTGTCGTTTGTTTTTTCTGTTAATGAAATTCTTTCTAATGAATATCCTTTTTTTCCGCCCCAGCCTGAATGGTAGAACAAACTGTCTATTATCCCGTTTCTAAAATCATAAATCACAACACCATCCGATGTGTTGCCCAAACTTCCAAAGTTGGAGTAAAAGACTTTTGCTCCTTGATTTGGATACGCCGTATTGAACGAAGTATCTTTTGCAACTATAAAAATTTCATTTGGCTGAATTAACACATCTTCATTCGTTATAAAATTTTTAGTCGGTGTTGTAAGTACATCACTAATAAACCAGTTTTTAATATTAATCGAATCAGAGCTTGTGTTTATAAGTTCCACCCACTCAGGGTTTCCATCAGCAGGATTATACATTACTTCATTTATCTTAACAATATTTTCTGCAAAACCGGGCTCAATTGATTTTTCAAAATAATTATTTAATGTGTCCTCATCTGAAATAAATAAAACTCGAACCGCGGTAAGAATTCTATTTCCTAAATTTAAAATTTGGGAAGTTGAAGTAATAGAAATTGAATCACCGGAATTTAGATTTGCGTTTGTAACTGAACTTAAAAGTAAATCAACAACATTATTAGAATCAGTATCAATATAAAATTCTGTAACAAAGTTTTGTGCAGATTGATTTCCGTTATTTTTTATTTTTGCCGTTATTGAAACATTTTCACCAAGGGTTGGAAAGCGCGGTGAGAAAGATATTTCTGCAACCGACAAATCATATTCTTTTGGAGTAATGCTATTAATTCTGCCCGGAGTGCTTTGTTCTATGTCTGTTCCGCTTGCCCAATTAAATTGATTATTTGAAGCTGCAGATGTTGAAACTCGCTCTAACGAAAACCCGTTTGTGCCGCCCCATTGATTTGAATAAAACACAGAATCAATTTCAATTCCACGATTATCTTTTAGCACCACACCATCTTGATCATTATTAAAAGAGGGAAGTGATAATTCTAAAATTTGCGAAGGTACAAATCTGTGATAATTAATTATTGATGAGTCTTTAGTTAAAACTGCATAACCGTTTGCTGGTATAATAAAATCTTTACTAATAGTTGCTTTGGCAGGGGTTGTAACAACATCCCACACAGCCCAATTTTTTAAATTAATATCAACATCAGAATTATTAAACAACTCAATCCATTCCGGTTCACCGCCAAATGGCGCAAACATAATTTCGTTTACAACAATTGTTTGATTTGGAAAACCAGGCTCAATTATTCTGTAAATAGAATTATTAGTCGTGTCCTGATCCTGTGCAAAAAATATTTTTATGTAAAATGCTTTTTTGCTTTGGATATTTTGAATTACATAATTGAATTGATACTCAGCAGAATCAAGTGCAGCAAGTGTTTGATTTGTAATTGATTCAACAAATAAATCAGGAATCGAATCTAAGTTTGTATCTTCATAAAGCTCAATTGAAAATGACGCTGAGTTCTTTCCAATATTTTTTACAAATGCGGAAGTGTTAACATTATCACCAAGCAAAGGAAATTTTGGATTGAATAAAACATCATCCGCAAGTAAATCAAAATCTTTTTGTGTTACAGAGTTAAATGTTCCGGGTGTGGCTTTAAAAATACTTGTAGATGTTTTCCAATTTGCAGGATCGTTGCTTAATCCATCAACAGAAATTCTTTCTAAAGATCTGCCATTAATACTTCCACCCCAAGATGGCAGATATGTAATCGAATCGATTTCAGTTCCATTAAAATCTTTTAATACAACATTATCTCCGCCATTGTTTAACGAAGGTACGTTTGCAGTAATTATTTTTGATGGGATGTTATAAAAATTTAAGATAGTTGAATCACGTGAAATAATCAGAAAAGAATTTGCATCAATTAATACATCTTGATTAGTAATTGTAACTGTTGTTGATGCATCAGAAAGCTGCCAATTTTTTAGATTGATAGCTGTAGAAGTTCTGTTAAATATCTCAATCCATTCCGGCTCACCCGTGGATGGCGCATACATTATTTCGTTGATAACAATATCATTAAAATTATTTCCCGGTGGAGAAACTGTAAATTGCTTTATCAAAATATTGTTTACAGGAATTTGGTCATCTATAAAATTTATCTTTGCTATTATTTGATAAAGATCTGCCGGAAGCGAGTTTAAAATCGTTGTTACAATTATGGAATCACCTGCTGCAAGATTTGTATAAGCTTGATTAAAAATTCGTTCACTTAAATCTGCGATTGAATCCTTATTAATATCATTAAAAATTTCTATGGAATAATTTGCAGCGGTTAGCACTCCGTTATTTTTAACTTTTGCAGATATTGTTACATCATTGCCAGCAATAGGAACTTGTGGTGAAAAAGCAAGCGCACTTAGTTGTAAGTCGTAATTAGTAGGCGTTACAGAGTTTATAAATCCCGGCGTTCCGTTTATTACAAGCGAGTTTGCCCAATTTGTTTGCAGCGTATCCCGATTTAAAATTTTCTTTTCATCAGATATCGCAGTTGAGTTGTTTGCAGAATAAAAATAATAATCAACTGTATCATTCACAGAATTAAATAGCCACAAAGATCTGCTTGTTGTGTTTGCCATTCCCGATGAGCCAAAAGAATTATCAGCAATCTTTAAAATCAAAGCATTAGCAGGCACAAATCCGTTATAAATTCCAGTTGCGATGTCATAATCATTTTCAAAAATAATTGCAAAAGAATTTGGTTGAAGTATCGTACCAAAACCCGCGTTAACAACCTGATCCGCAGTTGAAGTGTAATATTTTATACTGTAACTATTAAGATCAACAGGCTGAGTGCTGCTGAGATTGTAAATTTCTATAAACTCATTGTTGCCCGAAGTTGGAGAGAACATAACTTCAGAGAAAATCAACAAAGTATCTGTTTGTGCAAACGACACATTAATTAATAAAAGCAAAAGGAATGAAATATTTCTAATCATTCTAATCTCACAAAAAATTATTGTTTTAAAATTAACTTCATCATCATTTTTTAGATGGTGGTTCTCTATCCGCAAGCGCTTCAAACCAGCTTGTTGGTATCATTCTTAAAAATTTTGCTCCGAGTGTTGTTTGCCAGGGAAATTCAATTATTCGTTTTTCTTTTTTTAATCCATCTAAAATAATTTTGCTTGCTTTTCCCAAGCTCATAAGAAACGGCATCTCAAATTCATTTTTATCAGTCATTGCAGTTTTAACAAATCCAGGTTTAATTGTTATAACCTTTACGTTATACTTTTTAAGTTCTATTCGTAAGCTTTCTAATAAAATAGTAAGCGCTGCTTTGCTTGCGGAATAAAATCCACTTTTCGGAAATCCTTTTCCATCACCAAGACTAGAGATTCCGATTATCACTCCTCGTTTTTCTGAAATAAAATCAGGAAGTAATTGTTCGATACAATAAACTGCACCAAGTACATTTGTGTTAAAAGTAGTTTCAGCATCTTTAGAATTGTAATTCAAAACACTCGATCTGTAAGCAACGCCGGAATTAAGAATCGCGATATCAATTTTGTCAAAATCTTTTTTAATTTTTAAAAATGATTCAGCAACTTCACTCTTAATTGTAACATCACATTTATAAGATTTAATTTTTGTTTTGCTGATTAATTCTTCAGTAAGCGAATCCATCAAATACACTCTTCGGGAAAGAAGAGCAAGATGTGCGCCTTGGTTTGCAAGATCTTTTGCGAGTTGATAACCGATTCCGGATGAAGCTCCGGTAATTAAAATAACAGAATTTTTGAAGTTCATAATAAATCTGAGTTTTGTTATGACAAATAATCGAATTGAGGGATTAAAATCAACTGATAGTAAATAAAATTTACAGGTTTGGTAAGTAATGTTAAAGAAAAGTAAAAATCAAGTTGCGATAAAAAGTATTTTTACCGTATATTTTGGCACAATAATAGCAAAAATTATTCCAATGGCAACTGATAAAATATTCGCAATAAATGACGTTTTAGTCCGTGATGATATTGTAGAAATTCCCTTTTCCTGTGATTTAAAGAAATGCAAGGGCGCTTGCTGTACTTTAGAAAGCGAGCTTGGCGCTCCTATAAATAAAAATGAAGTTGAAGAGATCGAGAAAATATTACCTATTGTAAAAACGTATCTATCTCAAAGAAATATTGATGAAATTGAAGAACGTGGTTTTTACGAAACCAAAGACGATGAATTAATGATAACGAGTGTAAATAATAAGGATTGTGTTTTTTCGTTTTTTGATAACTCAATTGCAAAGTGCGCTATAGAACGGGCTTATTTTGACGGCAAGGTATCTTTTAGAAAACCTATTTCTTGTCATCTGTTTCCGATAAGAGTTTCGGATTTTAGCGGTGATGTTTTGCGGTATGAAAAATTTAGTGAGTGCGCCCCGGCTTTAGAAAAAGGTAAAGAAGAGAATATAACAATTGTTGAATTTTGTAAAGATTCTTTAATACGATTATATGGGGAAGATTGGTACAACAAACTTATGAATTATTCAGGTAGATAAAATGCTTTCACTCAGTCAAAGACTTACTCAAAGTCAAAAGCTTTCACCGCAGCAAATTCAATATCAAAAACTGCTGCAGTTAAATACCCTTGCCTTGGAACAAAGAATTAAAACCGAACTTGAGATGAATCCCGTTCTTGAAGAAGAATTGGAAATGACTTTAGAGCAGGATGATAAAGAAAAAGATTCTGATTCTGAAAAAGAAGATGATATTTCTGATAAGGATAATGAGGAATTTGATCTTGAAGATTACTCCAACGACGATGATTTTGACCACGAAAGAATTAACAGGAGTGCAGATGAAGAAATTTATCAACCGCTTGCACCTCAAAGAGAATCTCTCAGTGAACATTTAACAGAACAATTAAGACTGCTTAATCTTGAAGAAAATCTTTTTATCCTTGGTGAAGAAATTATAGGTAACCTTGATGAGGATGGATATTTAAAACGTGATTTAGCTGATATACTTAATGAGCTTGATATGTTTGAGCACATTAAAATTGATGCTAAAGCTGGCGAAGTGGTTTTAAAACGAATTCAAAAGTTTGATCCGATTGGTATTGCTTGCAGAAGTTTACAGGAGTGTTTAACTGTTCAATTGCGTGAAAGTAAATCTGATCCATACATAAAATTTCTTGCGATAAAATTACTTGAAGATCATTACGATGAGTTTACAAAACGCCGATTTGATCTTATTAAAAATCGAATGAATTTTACAGATGACAGCTTGCGTGATACTGTCGAACTTATACAGAGTATGAATCCAAAACCCGGCGAAGGAAATATTTCCTCGATGGAAAGCAACCAGGTTACTCCTGATTTTCTTATAGAAAAATTAGATGATAATTGGATTATAACATTAAACGATAGAAGTATGCCTTCCGTTACAATAAGTAAGCATTACTTAGAAATGATTGATACAAATAAACGCGGTAAAAAAAATCAGCGGGAGAAAGAAACATATAAGTTTTTACGAGAGAAATTTGAATCAGCAAAATGGTTTATCGCCTGCATACAGCAGCGCAGAGAAACATTGATGAAAATTATGCGCGCAATTCTTGAAAGACAATATGAGTTTTTTGAAAAAGGTCCAAAACTTTTAACCCCGATGATCTACAAAGATATTGCGGAAGAAATCCAAATGGATATCTCAACAATAAGCCGTGTAGTAAATGGAAAATATGTTCAAAGTCCAATGGGCATACACGAGTTAAAATATTTTTTCAGTGAAGGTTTATCTACGGATTCCGGCGAAGAAGTTTCCAACAAACATATTCGTGAAAGACTTAGAGAAATTATAGAAGCAGAAAATAAAAAAGTGCCGTACAGCGATGATAAGCTTGCTGAACTTCTTAACGGAGAAGGAATTCACATCGCCAGAAGAACTGTTGCAAAATACCGCGAGCAGCTAAAACTGCCCGTAGCGCGTTTGCGCAAACAAATAATGTAATGTATTATTTTTTTGATGCTGCAACGTTAGTCCTACTTTTTGCTCTTTATGGAATTATTCATTCAATTCTTGCTTCAATTAGAGTTAAGAAATTTTTTAGAAAAACATTTGGCAAGTTAGTAGCTTTTTATCGTTTACTGTTTAATGTTTTTGCTTTGGCTGGATTATATTTTATTTGGGATTTAGCGCCTCATCCTCCGTTACAGATTTATAAACTACCGCCGCCGTTTGATTATCTTGTTTTGATTCCACAATTAATTTCTCTTATCGGAATGATATGGTGTTTTAAATATATATGCTTTAAAGAATTTATTGGATTAAATCAGATTGATCGCTACCTGAAAAATGAATATTCCGAAAATGATTTGGATGAAAACTATACCTTAAGGATTGAAGGACCGTACAAATACAGCAGACACCCAATTTATTTTTTCTCAATTATCTTTTTACTTTTTAGAGCGGAGATGGATTTGTTTTACCTCACAATGTTCATTTCATTCACTGCATATTTTTACATCGGATCACACTATGAGGAAAAGAAAATGGTTAGCTTGTTTGGCGATGATTATAGAATTTATCAACAGAAAGTACCAAGAATTTTTCCAGTTAGATTTTTTTAGCAGTCATTCCGTCGAAGGACGGAATCTTTATTAACGATTGAGATATTTATACAGATTTAAGGTGTTAAGTAAGGTGCCTGCATGTCCTGTAGGCGGGTTTTACTGGCAGAGTATCTTGCTGCTAATTCTCACTAATTTTACACTAAATAAACGAAAGAAATTTTTATGAAACAAAAACTTAGATCAACAACAATACTTGGAATGATACATAAAGGAGTTGCAGCTCTCGGTGGCGATGGTCAAGTCTCACTCGGAAATACAGTGATGAAACACAATGCAATGAAGATAAGAAAAATTGCTAATGGAAAAGTGCTTTGCGGTTTTGCCGGCGCATCAGCAGATGCATTTACATTGATGGAAAGATTTGAAGATAAACTTGAACAATATCGCGGCAATGTAAATCGTGCTGCAGTAGAACTTGCAAAAGATTGGCGCACAGATAAATATCTGCGAAAGTTGGAAGCGATGCTTGCAGTTATCTCAAGTGATACGGCGCTTGTAATTTCCGGAACAGGGGATGTAATTGTGCCGGATGATCAAATTGTTGCAATTGGTTCAGGTGGAATGTATGCGCTGGCAGCGGCACAAATGTTAAAGAAACACAGCAAACTTTCCACAAAAGAAATTGTACATGAAGCCCTAAATACGGCGGCTGATATTTGCATTTATACAAATGATAAAATTAATGTAGAGGTTATAGAATAAATTATGGATAAAAAATCTTTTGATATGAAAATTTTTACTCCTTCTCAAATTGTCACTGAACTTGATAAATATATTATCGGGCAAACCGAAGCTAA